>JBJTIQ010000207.1:0-4142 GCA_046095085.1 Actinomycetota bacterium
CACCCGTGCCATGCGGACCTCGCCAACGCGTCCGCTCGACACCGCATCACGCACCGCGCGGTGCCCGGGATCGAAGCGACGATTGAAGCCAACCATAAATGGCACTCCCGTACGCTCGAGCACCGCAGCCACGCGATCGACTTGCGACAGATCGAGACTGATGGGCTTCTCGCAAAAGATCGCCTTGCGTGCCTCGGCCGCGTCGATGATGTAGTCGACGTGCGTGTCGGTCGACGTGCAGATAGCCACCGCGTCCGACACAGCGATCACCTCATCGGGGCCGAGCGCCGGCACGCCGTACATCTCCCCCACCTCGGCAGCCAACGCCGGGTTGACGTCGCTGACCGCTGAGAGCGTCGCACGGGGGGTCTGTCTCGCGATGTAGCCCGCATGCATGCGACCGATGCGGCCGGTGCCGATGACGCCGATGCGCAGTGGCTCGCTCACGATGTCTCCCGTCTGGTGGCGTGATCCTTGAGGGCGGTCCGCAGCTCACCAATGGTTCGACCCGCGGCGAGCGCCTCGCGCACGATGGCCGCCTGGCTTGCGGGTGCAAGGCCGCCGACCGGAGGGTCGCGATCGAGGTTGGTGGGGAAGGGATAGCCCTCGGCAGCCGAGCGCAGGGCGATCTCCGCACGCGGATCGTCCCCGCGGGCGCGGAGCTCGGCGTAGATCGCGAGCACGACCCGCTCGCGGTCCACGCTCTCCATCGCGCGGCCGAAGGCACTCGACACCTGCAGAAGGTTGACCATGCGGCGCACGTCGGGCGTGCGATTGGTGCCAGCCCCATGGATCAGCGCGGGGTTGAAGAAGATGGCATCGCCCTTGGCGAAGGGCACCTGCACGCAGGCGCCGGTGGTGAACTCCGCGAAGTCGTCTCTCCCGGCAATGAGGTAGCCACCCGGGTACTTCTGCGAGTGCGGCAGCAGCATGGTCGGGCCGGTCTCGAGCGGGGTGTCGTCGTGGGCGATCGCTGCCTGCAGCGTCAGCGCCGGCGATAGGTCGTGTACGTGATCGGGATAGGACTCTATCTGCGCGGCCGACATGAAGCCGAGGTGATAGTCACGATGCGGCACCTGCGCGGCACCGCCCGGGTTGACGACATTGACCTGGGCCGTCATCTGGTACGCCGGACCGAGCCAAGCCGTCGAAACGAGATCGATGATCGCGTTGCCGTGGTAGTCGATGAATGTCGTCGCGTCGGCGACGGCAAGCTTCTCCAGCGAGTTCCAGATGCGATCGTTGGCACCGGGCTTGGCGAAGTGGTCGCCCACCGACTGCCCCGCCGCGTGCTGCTCGTCGATGATGCCGAAGAAGACCTCGGTGGCGCGGTCGACGACATCCGCATCCACGGCGCCCTCGACGATGAGGACCCCGGGTCCGTCGCCCAGCGCACGCGCGAGCTCGACGAGGGCCTCGCCCCGGTCAGCGCTGGCCAGCGCGTCCCCTGAGTAGATGAGGACGTTGCTGTCGACGCGGTCGGCCAGTGGGTAGTCGGCGAGGACGGTCTCCTCGGCGACGATGGCCGCGAGGTCCTCGACGCGGCAGTCCGCAGCGCGCTTCACGGGGATATCCAACCCCATCCGCGGCCTCCCCGAGAGCGCATGTGCGTGGGCATGCCGCCAAAGCGGATCCCGCGCAACCGCCCACGTCGCCCCAGCCGAAGGTCTAGCCTCGCGGCACGAGTAGATGGAGGATTCCCATGAAGCGCATGCTCGCCGTCGGAGCCGTCGCCGCCGCAGCGGCAGGAGCCGCTGCCCTGGCCACCCGGCGCAAGGCCGAGCACATCCGCCAGTCCTCGGATCCCTATCCGCTCGAGCAGCTCGAGGTCGAGCCCCAGGGCGCGACCTCCTACGTCGAGCGCCCTGACGGCACGCGCATCCGCGTCGTCAGCGCGGGATCGGGCCCCACGGTCGTGTTCGCCCACGGCATCTACATGACCGTCATCGAGTGGAACGTCGTATGGGACATGCTGCTCGCTCGCGGCTATCGGGTGGTGGCCTTCGACCAGCGCGGACACGGCCTATCGACCATCGGCTCGGATGGCATCAGCACCGCGGCGATGGCCAGCGACTACCTCGCCGTCCTGGAGCACGTCGAAGCCGATGATGCCGTCCTGCTCGCGCACTCGATGGGTGGCTTCCTCGCTGTCGCCGCCGTCCTCGACGTGCCTGGCGTGGCCGAGCGGCTCCGCGGCCTGATCCTCATGTCGACCTTCCCCGGAGACGTGCTGCGTGGCGCGCCGCAAAACAAGGCCCAGATCCCACTGATCAAGTCGGGGATGCTCCAACGGATGGTCGCCAACGACACCGTCGGCACGATCTTCGGTGCCAGCATCTGCGGCGACGAGCCGTCTCCGGCCATGGTGCAGGTCTTCCTCGACACCTTCCGAGCCGCGGATCACCGGGCCCTGCTGCCCATCCTCGAGGCCTTCACGGTGGAAGACCGAGGCGACCGTCTCCACGAGATCACCGTGCCCACGATCGTGCTGTGCGGCGACAAGGACTCCACCACTCCGCCGTGGCAGTCCGAGCGCCTGGCCGCCGGGATTCCCGGCGCGCAGGCATGGTGGGTGCCTCGCGCCGGGCACATGCTCAACTGGGAGGCACCCGACGCCATCGTCGAGGCAATCGGCGAACTCAGTCGCCGCCCCGCCGCCGTCTAGGCACGACGGCCCGACGACTGCGGACGTGCTCTCGGCCTACTTCTCCGTGTAGAAGCGGAGTTCCGTGGGCTCGCGCAACTTGTCCGCGAGGAAGACGTTGCCTTCGGTGACGTGCGCCAGCGTCATGTGCTCGTCCCAGGCCTCGCGGGAGACGAACTTCTCGAACATGAACCAGGTGTCGGGCTCTTCCCCGACGACGAGTTCCATGTAGACGTTGCCCGGCTCCTCGCGGGTGGCGTCGCGCATGAGGCGCAGGCGCTCCGCGACCACGTCGGCCACCTCCATGCGCGGCTTGATGACGGCGACGAGGTAGAGGGGCTCGCTGGACATGGGGCGAGGCTAGCGTTTGAGGTGGCCGCGACGGGAGTCAGGCGGGTATCGATTCGGCGACGCGCAGGGCGTTAGCCGCGATCGTGAGGGCCGGGTTCTGGGCACCGGACGACGGGAAGAACGCCGAGTCGACGACGTAGAGGTTGTCGACGTCGTGGCTGCGACACCACGGGTCGAGCACGCTGGCTGTCGGGTCCTCCCCGGCCACCGCCGTGCCGCACATGTGGGAGTTCATCGAGATGTCGAAGCGCTGCTCGAAGATGGC
Source organism: Actinomycetota bacterium (assembly GCA_046095085.1). Taxonomy (GTDB): domain Bacteria; phylum Actinomycetota; class Actinomycetes; order S36-B12; family S36-B12; genus Mxb001. The sequence continues at coordinate 3,261 of JBJTIQ010000207.1, forward strand.
CACGTAGCCAGCCTTCTTCAGGACCGAGCGCGCCTTGCCGAGCATCAACTCGTGGCGGTCATAGTTGGTGCGGGTCCACGACACCGTGAGGCGACCGGCGGTGTCGAGGTAGATGCGGTTGCGCGGATCCGGGGTGTCCTCGGTCATGACGAGCCACTCCATGCTCCGCGCAGCCATGGGCTTGAGCACGGACAACGGTGCCTTGGTCGCATGGGTCTTCATCATCGACGCCTGGACCTTCCCGATGAGCTGAAGCGTGCCACCCGGGAAGCCGTCTCCCATGTCGTCGTAGAAATCGTTGACGCACGCCGTCTTTTGGAAGACCACGTCATTGGGCCGTCGCGGATCGATTGCGGCGATGTGCGTGTTGTTGTGGACCATGTAGCGAGTGCCGATCAGGTCTGAGGAGTTGGCTACTCCGCTGCGCAGGAGCAGAGCCGCTGAGTTAGCCGCACCCGCGGACGCCGCGAAGACGCGACCACGCACCTCCAGGGGCTCGCCATCCAGCGTGCCGACGGCCCTCGCGATGCGACCGGACGCATCCGTCTCGAGGCGATCGACGTACGCCCCGGTCACCAGCCGCACGCGCCCGGTGGCGATGGCCGGCTCAAGCGCGCACACCTCCGCGTCGGACTTGGCATCCCAGCGACACGGGAATCCGTCGCAGGTGCCGCACCGGATGCACCGCCCGCCGGGCCGCAGGTCGACGCCCATCGCGGTGGTCGTCGGGTGGAGTCCCTGGGCGCTCAACCGGGCAAGGGTCTCCGCGACATAGGGCTCATGGGCGAGCGCTCGGTAGGGGTAGGGACGGCTTCGCCACGGCTCGTTAGGCGGTGCCTCATCGTCATCGGGGCCAGGCGTGCCGTGCACGTTGTAGAGCGC
>JBJTIQ010000208.1:0-3459 GCA_046095085.1 Actinomycetota bacterium
CCCGACGCTGGTTGTGATGGGCCGCAACTCTTCCTGAGCGCTGGCGTACCGCGAGTTAGCGATATCGATCTCCAGCTGGTTGAACCCGTTCGTCACCTTCGTGGACAGTTCAGCGATCTGGGCTTTGATGTCCGCGAGCGCGGCCGCGATCCGCCCACCGTCTCCGCCCCCCAACCCAAACACCAGTCCCGCAACGTCCAGGAGCATCTCCAAGTCTTTGTTCTTGCCCTCGGGCTCCCCGTCCTTCCGGCTGAGGGAAGGCTGCGGAGCGACCGAAACTGATGTCACGGCTGCGGTGGCCTGAGCGGCGGCGCGCTGCGATGGGGGAGCGGCTTCACTGGATGTCGCGAGCCCACCGGCAATACATGCCGAGGCGGCTACGGTCACGGCGCCGGCGGTGACGAGTCGGTTCACGTGAGGTACCTGCTCCTTCAGAGGGGGTGGGTCCCGCCGAGTTTCGTGCTTCGGCGGAAAGCCGGATTGCTTCCTCCCATGGCGTGCCGGCCCACGTTACCGCGCCATCACCGATGGACGCTGCCTGAGATCGGGCACGACCTCGCCGCCGTGGCTATCACAGTGCCAACAGGCCTGTGCCGATCACCACGGCAACGAGGGCAGCCGTCTCGAGCCGTGCCATGCGCTCCCCGAGTAGCCACAGGGCGAGCAGCGCGGTGACGAGCGGACTCAGCGAGCCCAGGACCGACACCACGCCAATGTCGCCCTCGTTGGCGGCCGTGAAGAAGGCGCCCTGCGCGAGAGCGACAGCGACACCGGCTCCCACCATGATTCCTACCGCCTGACCGCTAGGTCGGACGCTGACTCTATTGATGGCGAAGGCGATGAGGAGTGTCACGAGCAGCTGCGGGAGCTGCGACATAAACATGGTGCCCGTCAGGCTCACCCGGGTGCCGAGGTCGAGCACGATGATGGCCAGGCCCCACAGTCCAGCCGCGAGCAGGGCGATGAGAATTCCACGGAGGGAGTTCGACTCGCCCTGTGTGCGGCTCGTTGCTGCAGGCACGTAGAAGATGATGAGGCCGAAGATGATGACGACGAGGCCGGCAAAAGCCATCGGGCTGAGCGACTCGCCCAGGATGAAGGAGTAGGCCAGCGGCACGAGTGCGTACGACGCGGCCACGCCTGTGATGACGCCGATCCTTCCCATCTCGTAGGCCTTGAGGACGAGCAGCGTGCCGCCGACGTTGAGTAGCCCACCCGCGATTCCCTGAAACGCGTCGGTCGAGTTGACCACGAAGTCGCCAGTGGCCAGGCCCAGTCCGAGGTAGACGACGGCCGACGCGGCACAGCATCCGAGTAGCACGATCTCTCTGGGGACCCGGCCGCGGAACTGCCCGAGTGCGAACTGCCAGATGCCAAACAAAAGGGCACTGGCGAGGGCAAGGACGAGATACAACGACATCCCTTCAACGCAAGACACCGACCGGCGTGGAAGGGTAGCGCCACGCGCGCCACACGATTCCACGCGGAGTCGGCTTCATCGCGGTGACCAGAATCTTGGGCCGAGGCGAGCGTTCCCATGTGTACTGTGACCGGCGTGGAGCAAGGACCGCTCAACGACGTCGTCTCGGGCCAATATGAGCGCTGGGTCTATCCGGAGCCGATCGCTGACTTACCCTCGTGGCTGACCAACAACTGGCAGTGGTTCGATCCCAGCCACTCCCACCGCTTGCTCTGGCCTGATCGGGCACACGCCTCGGATCTCGACATCCTGATAGCCGGATGCGGCACAAATCAGGCGGCCGTGCTGGCCTACACGAATCCTCACGCACACGTGACGGCCATCGACGTCAGCGACGCCTCACTTGCCCACCACCGCTGGCTCAAGCAGAAGTACCAACTCGACAACCTCGAGCTTTATCAGATGCCGATCGAAGACGTGGATTCTCTTGATCGTGACTTCGACCTCATCGTGTCGACCGGGGTCATTCACCACCTGGCCGACCCGATTGCTGGCCTGCGGGCACTGGGTCGTCACCTCAAGCCGGACGGAGTCATCGCCCTCATGCTGTATGCGAGGTACGGGCGCATCGGTGTCGAGATGATGCAATCGGTGTTTCGCGACCTGGGACTGCATCAAGACGAGGCAGCTCTCGACATCGTGCGAAGCGGTGTCGCGTCGCTGCCATCAGACCACCCACTCGCGAGCTACCTCAGCATCGCACCAGACCTCGGAAGTGATTCCGGACTGGTCGATACGTTTTTGCACGGACGAGACCGCAGCTACACGGTCGATGACTGCCTCGATCTGGTCTCGTCTGCCGGACTGGTATTCCAGGACTGGTTCCTCAAGTCGCCCTACTACCCACCCGTGCAGACCTCCAATTCCTTCTACACGGCCGTTTCCGCGCTCCCCGTGGCGGAGCAATGGTCGGTCATGGAGCAGGTGTCGCACCGCAACGCATGCCACTTCTTCTTGGCGTGCCGGCCGGATCGGCCTCGCGCGGCGTACGAGATCGATTTCACCTCAGACTCATGGCTCACCCTCGTCCCGTCGCTGCGCTATAGGTGCGAGCTCTCCGGTAGCCAGCTGCAGCGATACGACTGGCAGCTTTCCCTGGATCCGACGGACCTGGCCCTAGTGCGACGCGTCGATGGCCTGCGCACGATTCGCGACGTCATCGACGAGACAGCGCGCGATGAGCCTGGCACCATCATCGACCTCGAAAGTCGTGCCCGCAGACTGTTCCAGTCGCTGTGGCAGCGGGACTTTCTCTGCATGGGCACGTCAACCGTTGGCGAGGGAGTCCGAGACTCCGCTTGACACCCGGATCCCCCGCACGCATAGTCGGTCGCATGCGAGCCGTCGCATCAGCCTTTGTCACGTGCTGCTGCCTCCTGGGCCTGGTGGCCTCACCCAGTTACGCCGGCATTCCCGACGCCCCTCCTGCGGCAGCGGAGCAGACCACCACCGACCCAACCGCGCGCGGCACGGGCGCTCACGACGACGGGCCGTGGAGCGACGTGAACTTGAGGGGCCGTAAGGACTTCCCCGCACTAGCCGTCCAGGTTGCCGCTCAACTTGCCGACGACTCATTCAGCGTCCGACTGGCTGCCGTGTCCAGGGCGCTGACGGCGGGTGGCATACGCGTCACCGATGGCCAAACAATTGTCACCGCCGCTGAGGCACCGACCGGCAAGATGAGCCTTCTCGTGTCGGAGCGAGCGGACTTGGCGCTCGCAGGCACTGTCGGCGGCATAGGTGCGGAAGATGTCGCGGCCTTCCTCAAGACCGGTGGCTTGATAACACTGCCAGGCTCTCAGTCGACCGTCTTCGCCAACGCACTTCAGTCTTGGGTTGATTCGGCCCGCCGCAAACCCACGAGGTCAACGTCCTTTGCCCCGGTCCTCATTCGACAGGCAGTGCTTGACCGACACGGAGTCGACCTCGCACAGCCGGGCGCGGATCTCAGCGAGGTGACATTTTCATCTCTGGAGATG
>JBJTIQ010000209.1:0-3576 GCA_046095085.1 Actinomycetota bacterium
GCGGGCGTCGCCACGGACGAGCGGGGCTTCATCCAGGTGGATCGTGTTTCGCGCACGTCGGCGCGTGGTGTCTATGCCGCGGGCGATTGCACGGGTGTCCTTTCACTGGCTTCGGTTGCCGCGATGCAGGGACGCATTGCCATGTGGCACGCGCTAGGCGATGCCGTGCAACCCCTCGAACTAGCGTCGGTGTCGAGCACGGTCTTCACGACCCCGGAGATCGCGACGGTCGGGGCGACGCAGGCGCAGGTGGACGCCGGTGAGGTGCGCGCGGACTCGATCATGCTTCCCCTCGCGACCAATGCGCGGGCGAAGATGCAGGAGTTGCGCCACGGATTCGTGAAGGTCTTCTGCCGCCCGACCTCGCGGATCGTTATCGGGGGAGTCGTCGTTGCGCCGCGGGCAAGCGAGCTCATCCATGCGCTCACGCTCGCCGTCGACACGAGGCTCACGGTCGATCAACTGGCGTCGACCTTCACGGTCTATCCGAGCCTCAGCGGATCGATCGCCGAGGCGGCGCGTCGGCTGCACATCAGCGCCGAGGCCTAGGCGTCAGCCGAAGTCTCCGCCGCCGAAGTCTCCGCCGCCACCGAAGTCGCCGCCGCCGCCGAAGCCGCCGCCGCCGCCGAAGTCTCCGCCACCGAACCCGCCGCCGTCGGAGGCGCCACCCGAGGGACCGGCCGTGGAGATCCCCGCGACCGGTGGCATGAAGGCGGTGGCCAGCATCGTGCCGACGAAGATCATCGGCAGTGCATCGGCAAACGAGGAGTAGTAGCCGCGCGCATAGGGCGCGTAGTCGGCTCCGGCACGCCAGTAGGGAACGCGCTGCCCACCCGCCATGACCTCCCGGGGCTGCGGAGCGGCGCCGCTCTTCAAGGTGGCCGCGCAGGTGGCGCAGACAGGCACCGGATGCGGTGCACCGCCGTCGGGGGCCCACATGACATCGGATTCGCTCGGGCCGTGGCGTGGATCCACGAAACAGGGAGGACGGCGCTGCGGAAGCGCACGACCGTCGACTCGCGCCTGCACGCATGCGAGGGCGTAGCGGCCGGCCTCGAGCTCGGAGGTCGCCGTGGTGATGTCGGCGTCGGTCCGTGCCCGCGATGACGCATCGCTGGCACGGGCGTAGGCGTCGAGCGCCGTCTGCAGGTCGGCGCGCCCGGCGTCGTCAAGGCGGGGGTCGGCAACGTTGAACGCAGCAAGCTGCTCGCCGAGCGACGTGACGTCCTCGTCGAGGGTGCCGCGGATGCTGACAAGTTGCTTGGCGCGTGAGCGGCGCGCTGCACGAATGCCGAAGAAGAGGAGCGCTCCGATCCCGCCAAGGATGACCACCAGGATGATGAGGCCGGTCCATGATGAGCCGCCGCCCCCTGCTGACGAGTCGCCACCGCTGGACTGCCCCGAGTCGTTGTATTGCGCATCGACGCCTGTCACGAAAGCCTCCAGCACGGCGAAGGGACCGTTGGCGGACTGCGATGAGAAGGCGTCATCCGCGATTGAGGTGACCGATCCGCTGGTGGATCCCGCGCGGAAGGAATTGCCCGCTATGACGGCGTACACGCCCTCGCGGCCGACGGCATTGCGCAGGTCGCGCAGGAGCGCGTCGGGGCCGCCGGCTTCAGTCGCCGCTGTGTTGGGGAGAACGGCGATGTAGATGGGCAGACCCGTGGCGGCGATCTGGTCGCGCAGGTCGGTGGCTTGACCGGGGGTGAGGGCGTTTTCGGCCGATGGGTCGTTGTAGACCGGGTCGTTGCGCAGGGCCGAGGCGATGGCATCGACGGAGGTGCGGGCCAGGGCGGCGGGAGCGGCGATCAGGGCCAGGGCCGCGAGGAGCACGCACAGGGCCGGGGCGAGGGAACGGCGGTAGCGCATATCTCGACGGTACCCCGCTCGCGTCTGAGTTACCTCAGTGGTGGGCTAACGACCCGGTATCCCACCGTTGGGGTAACTCAGGCGAGGGGGGGCTAGTTGGTGATCTCGCACAGGACCGTGCCGGTGGGCACCGTGGCGCCGACGGCCGCATCGAGGCCGGTGATGGTGCCCGCCTTGTGCGCGTTGAGCGGCTGCTCCATCTTCATGGCCTCCAGGACGACCACCAGGTCGCCTGCCTCCACGTGCTGGCCGTCCTCGACGGCGACCTTGACAATCGTGCCCTGCATGGGAGCGGTTAGTGCGTTGCCTGAGGCTGCGCCTGCGCCCGCGCCGCCACGACGGCGCCCGGTGGGCTTGCTGCGAGCACCCGCGGTCGGTCGCGCCGATAGCCCGGAGGGGAGGGTGACCTCGAGGCGCTTGCCGTCGACCTCGACGACGACTGTCTCGCGGTCTTGCGGATCCGCACTGGCATCGACGGTGGCGGAGTAGGGCGGGATCGTGTTGTCGAACTCGGTTTCGATCCAGCGGGTGTGGACCTGGAAGGGCTTGCCATCGGTGGGTGCGAACGCCGGATCGCTGACGACGGCGCGGTGGAAGGTGAGTGCCGTCGCGATTCCGTCGATGGTGAACTCCGCGAGAGCACGTCGGGACCGCTCGAGGGCCTCCTCGCGGTCGCGCCCGGTCACGATCAGCTTGGCCAGCAGCGAGTCGAAGTTGCCACCGATGACGTCTCCCTGACGGAAGCCTGCATCGACGCGCACTCCCGGACCGGAGGGAGCCACCCAGGTCGTGAGCACGCCGGGCGCGGGTAGAAACCCTCGGCCCGGATCCTCTCCGTTGATGCGGAACTCGATGCTGTGGCCCCGCAGCACGGGATCGTCGTAGTCGATGACTCCACCGTCGGCGATGCGGAACTGCTCGCGTACGAGGTCGATGCCGGCGACCTCCTCGCTGACGGGGTGCTCGACCTGCAGGCGGGTGTTGACCTCGAGGAAGGAGATGGTGCCGTCGTCGCCAACCAGGAACTCGCAGGTGCCGGCGTTGTCGTAGCCCGCCTCGCGGATGATCGCCTTGGAGGCGCGGTAGAGCTCGTCGAGCTGGTCCTGCGAGAGGAAGGGAGCAGGGGCCTCCTCGACCAGCTTCTGGTGACGACGCTGCAGGGAGCAGTCGCGCGTGGAGATGACGACGACGTTGCCATGCTTATCGGCGAGCACCTGCGTCTCGACGTGGCGAGGATTGTCGAGATAGCGCTCCACGAAGCATTCGCCACGGCCGAAGGCAGCGACAGCCTCGCGCACCGCGGACTCGAAGAGTTCGGGAATCTCATCGAGCGTGCGGGCGACCTTCAGGCCGCGCCCGCCGCCACCGAATGCCGCCTTGATCGCAACGGGTAGACCGTGCTCTTTGGCGAAGGCGACCACCTCGTCGGCGCCGGCGACGGGATCGGGCGTGCCGGGGACCTGCGGTGCGCCGGCCCGAGCCGCGATATGTCGCGCCGACACCTTGTCGCCGAGCGATCGGATCGCGGCCGGCGGCGGGCCGATCCACGTGAGCCCGGCGTCGATGACAGCCTGGGCAAAGTCGGCATTCTCCGAGAGGAAGCCGTAGCCGGGATGCACTGCGTCGGCACCGGACCGCTTGGCGGCCTCGATGATCTTGTCGATGACGAGGTAGCTCTCGGCCGCGGTCGAACCTCCCAGGGCG
>JBJTIQ010000210.1:0-16184 GCA_046095085.1 Actinomycetota bacterium
GACATGGTGCCGCTGCGGTTCTTTGCCTCGGTGCATCGCCTGGTGCTCGAACGCAAGGTGCCCGCCCTCGCGATGTTCTACGCGTCCGTCGGCGGAACACCCCCGACGAGTGAGCGCGCGCGGGTCATCTGCCGGGAGGCCTTCGCCGAGGCGGTCGATGAGAATGCGGAGGATGTCGAGGCGGGCCTGGTGCGGTTTCCCCAGACCAATGAGGTCGGCCGTGCGTCGTCGCTGGCTGGCATCCTCGGGCGCGTCGATCGCCAGTGGGGCTTGCCCGCGCGCCTCGTGGAGATCGGATCGTCGGCCGGACTCGCACTACGGGTCGATGAACTCGTTGCTGCCGGGATCGTGCCCGCTGCCGGACGCGAAGCGTTGCCGCCCATCGTCGAGCGCATCGGCTGCGACATCCATCCGGTGGACCCAGCCTCGACTGATGGCCGCCTCCTCCTGACGTCCTTCGTGTGGCCCGATCATGTGGAGCGCTTCGAGCGACTGCGGGGCGCACTCGAGGTCGCCGCGCGCGTGCCGGCCGTCGTCGTCGAGCAGGACGCGGTTTCCTTCGTGGGCGACCTTCGGCTCCGTGATGGCGAGGCGCTCGTGCTGTGGCATTCGGCGATGTGGATGTACCTCCCGCCCGAGGATCGGGCGGCGATCGATGCCGAGCTGGCCCGGCTCGGGGCGTCCGCCACCGCGCGGTCCCCCCTCGTTCACGTGGCTCTCGAGCCGGTGTCCGAGCTGCCCGGGGAGCAGCACGTCTTCCATTTGCGCGTGACGTCGTGGCCGGAGCTCGACGATGTGCCTCCGGGCATGACGGTGACTCTGGCGCGCACGCCACCGGCGGGATTGCCGGTCGACTGGTCGGTGCCATGCGTCGGCGCGATCGTGCACGACAGCCAGGGCCGACTGCTGGTCATCCAGCGTGGCCGCGAGCCGGCCCGCGGGCGGTGGTCGCTCCCGGGCGGGCGCGTGCACGCGGGGGAGTCGTTCCGTGACGCCGTTGCCAGGGAAGCGCTGGAGGAGACCGGACTGCGCGTGCATCCCATGCGGATGGTCGGCTCGGTCGAGCGTACGGCGCCGGACGGGTCGACGTACGACATCCGCGACTTTGCCGCCATGGTCGTCGACGGAGGGGATCCGGTGGCCGGCGATGACGCCGATGACGCTCGCTGGGTGGGTCTATCGGAGCTTCGAGCCCTGGCCACGTCCGACGGGCTGCTGGAGGCCCTGGAGGAGTGGGGCGCCCTGCCGAGTGCGCCTTAGTCGCGCCGGGCGCGCGAGTCGCGCCGGGCGCGCGAGTCGCGCCGGGCGCGGCAGTCGCGCCACAGGCGATCGAGTAGTGCTGCGGTCGTTGCTGGGTCGTCGACCGCGGGGCTGTGACTGGCACCGGGGATGACGCGAGGGACGACCCCCAGGGCGGCCGCCATCGCATCCTGCTCCTCGGTCGGCCACGCGTCGTCGTGCTCGCCGTAGACCACGTGCGTGATGACGTCGGCAGCGGCCAGCAGATCCGTGCGATCGGGCTCATCGAGGAGGATGCGTCCCATCTCGCGCAGGCTCCACGGGTTCACGGCGCAGAAGCGCGCGCGGAGGAAGTCGTAGACCTCCGGCGACGGGGGCTCCCATCCCGCGTCACGATCCATCGCTTCCTTGGCGACCCAGATGTCGGCGAGCGGCATGTCGGGCAGCACCGCGACGAGCGCCGGGATCGTGCCGTGCCGATGGGCGGGCAGTGCACCCGGCCCGGAGCAGAGCAGGGTCACCGCATCCACCGTGGTGGCGCCGGCATCGACGATGGCGGAGCGTGCGACGAGACCGCCGAGGGAATGACCGACGAGGTGGACCGCATGACCTGATGTCGTCGCGGCCCACGCGGCAACGTCGCCGGCATCGGCGCCGAGGGCGGCCAGGCGGTAGGCGTCGTCGTTATCGGGTCCGATGCTCTCCCATTGACCGAGCTGGTCGTAGGCCACGACGCGCCAGCCGTGCCCGGCAAGGGGTTCGAGCAGGGCGATGAAGTCCTCCTTGCTGCCGGTGAATCCCGGAATGAGGACTGCTGTGCCCTCCGGATCATCGGGCGCGATCTCGACCGCTGCGCGCGATCCGCGGGTGACCGGGATCTCGAGGCGTCGCGCTCGAGCCGGGAGTTGCAGGTGAGGAGGTGTGCTCATGCCTCGGCAGGCGACGAACCTCCGCCGCGAGTACGCCGCCGACGTCGCTTGGGCGCACCGTCGCTTGAGCCTTCCACCTTCGGTCGCTCGGACTTCGGCCGATCCGTCTTCGGACGGTCGGACTTCGGCCGATCCGACTTCGGCCGATCCGAGCGCGAGCGCTCCTTGGGCTTGGGCTTCTTGCCCGTCTCGCCGATGTCTTCGAGTTCCTCGGCCGCGAGCCCGGCGCGAGTGCGCTCCTCCTCGGTGAGCCGACCCGTGGCATCGCGGGGGATGCCGAGGCCCGTGTAGACGTGATCTGAGGTGGAGTAGGTCTCGAGTGGATCCTTGAAGGGCAGCCCGAGGATCTTGTCGATCATCTGCCAGCGCGCGACGTCTTCCCAGTCGACGAAGGTGACGGCCACGCCGCTCGCGCCCGCGCGTCCCGTGCGTCCGATGCGGTGCAGGTAGGTCTTCTCGTCGTCGGGGCACTCGTAGTTGATGACGTGGGTGACGCCGTCGACATCGATGCCGCGGGCTGCGACATCGGTGGCCACGAGGACGTCGACCTTGCCCTTGCGGAAGGCACGCAGCGCCTGCTCCCGCGCGCCCTGGCCGAGATCGCCATGGACGGTCCCCACGGCAAAGCCGCGCTCGGTGAGGTCGTCCATGAGCTTCTGCGCCTTGCGCTTGGTGCGGGTGAACACCATCGTGAGGCCGCGGCCGTCGGCCTGCAGGATCCGAGCCAGGAGCTCGGGCTTGTCGAGGGGCTGAGCGCGCCACACGTGCTGCTCGATCGCGTCCACCGTGGCGCGGTCGTCGCCGGGGTCCGCCGCGCGGATGTGCGTGGGCTGGGTCATGTAGCGGCGAGCCAGGGCGACGATCTGGCCGGGCATCGTCGCCGAGAAGAGCATCGTCTGCCGCTGGGCGGGTATCTGCGACACGATCCGCTCGACGTCTGGCAGGAAGCCCATGTCGAGCATCTCGTCGGCCTCATCGAGCACGAGCACGGCGACGCGCGAGAGGTTGAGGGATCCGCGGTTGGCCAGGTCGATCAAGCGCCCGGGGGTGCCGACCACGACTTCCACGCCCCTAGTGAGCGCGTCGACCTGAGGCTCGTAGGCGCGCCCGCCGTAGACGCTGAGCACCCGCAGGCCGCGGCGCGAACTCGCTTGCTCGAGGTCTTCGGCGACCTGGATGCATAGTTCGCGCGTGGGGACGACGACCAGCGCCTGCGGAGTCGCGCCCGGCGCGTCATCGCGCGAGATGCGCTGCAGCAGTGGGATGCCGAAGCCGAGGGTCTTGCCGGTGCCGGTCTTGGCCTGTCCGATGAGGTCGCGACCCTCGAGTGCGAGGGGGAGGGTCATCTCCTGGATGGGGAATGCCCGCTCTATACCGATATCCGCCAATGCCTGGGCGATGTCGTCGTCGGCGCCGAGATCTCGAAAGGTGGGGGCCTGCGTGAGGCTCTCCGTGCTGCTCAGGTGTGCTCCTGTGGGAGGGACCGCGGGCACCGCACCCTGAGGCGGGGGCGCCGACGCACGGTCTTCGTGAGTGCCAGTGTACCTCCCACTACGCTCCGAGCATGACCGAGGATGCTGCGCTTGCGGACCCCGCATACCGCGCCGCTGTCATTGATCTGCTCGGCGTACTCGCCTACGGCGAGCTCATGGCCTTCGAGCGACTCGCTGCTGACGCGGCGCGTGCGCCGACGATCACCGACGAGGCCGAGTTGGCTGCGATGGCCAATGCCGAATACCGTCACTTCGCGCGAATTCGCGATCGCCTGGTCGAACTGGGCGCTGATCCCGCGCTGGCGATGGCGCCGTTCAAGGAGCCGCTCGAGAGTTTCCATGCCATGACGGCGCCCAGCGACTGGCTCGAGGGGCTCGTCAAGGCCTATGTCGGCGATGGCATCGGCATGGACTTCTACCGCGAAATTGCCGTCTTCCTCGATCCGCAGACCCAGGCGCTGGTTCTCGACGTGTGCGCCGACCTCGGCCAGTCCGCCTTCGTCGTCGACCGCGTGCGCGCGGCGATCGAGGCAGACCCCCGCGTGGCCGGCCGCTTGGCCCTGTGGGCGCGGCGACTGGTGGGGGAGGCGCTGTCTCAGGCGCAGCACGTGGCCGCGGAGCGCGATGCGTTGACCGCGATGCTCATGGGCGGTGCGGGCGGTGCGTCGATGGACCTCACGGCGATCGGCGAGATGTTCGGGCGACTCACCGACGAGCACACGCGACGGATGCAGGCCCTGGGCCTGTCGGCCTAGGCGGCGCCGAAGCCCACCCGGCGCGAGGCCGACGGGCCGATCTCGACGTAGGCGAGGCGGTCGGCGGGGACCAGGACGCGGCGCCCCTTGTCGTCTTCGAGGGCGAGCAGCCCGCCGGCGGTGATCGCTGCCTCCACGGCCTCGGCGACCTGATCGGGGGTCTGGCCGCTCTCCAGCACAATCTCGCGCGCGGCGGTTTGCACGCCGATCCTGACCTCCACGGCACGGCCTCCTCGTCTGCCTCGGTAGCGGCAGGCTAACCCAGGCGGGTGACTCAGGCCGACGGCGGGTGTGACAGCGGGAATCCGCCGATGCCGCGCCACCCGAGCGAAGAGATCAACTCGATGGCGGCGTCTCGCGGCAGAGCCCCGGGCTCGCGCAGCCATCGGCGCGCGGCGATCTGCGCCATGCCGAGCAGTCCCGCTGCGAGGAGCTCGGCCTGTGTGTCGGAGAGCCCGGTGTCCTCGGCGATCACGCCGGCCATCAGGTGCGCGCACGCCGCGTCGGCGGACTCGAGGCGATCGCGGACCGCGGGCTCATTGGGCAGATCGCTTTCGAACACGAGTCGATAGGCACCGTCGGGGTCGTCGACGAAGGCGAAGTAGGCCGAGATAGCACCGCGCACGCGCTGCTTGTTGTCGGTGGTCGACCCGAGGGCGTTGCGAAGCGACTCCAGCAGCGAGGCGATGCCCTCGTCGAGAAGGGCGAGGTAGAGATCGAGCTTGCCCGGGAAGTGTTGGTAGAGCACCGGCTTGCTCACCCCGGCGCGCACGGCGATGTCGTCCATGCCCGCGGTGTGGTAGCCCTGTGCGACGAAGACCTCGCGTGCCGCTGCCAGGACCTGGGCGCGCCGCTCCTCGCGGGGCAGCCGAGACGCGGGCCGGCTAGCTACGTCATCGGCCGCGGTCACCGGGCCATGCTAGTGGCCCGCGTGATCTCATGGAGGCGTGAGCCACGCGCCGTCCGAGAGGTGGGACCTGCCCACCGGCGAGGTCTACGTCCGCCACGTGCCCGGGCATTCCGCACGCGGGGGTTTCGCCGTCTTCGTCCACGGGCTGGGTGGTTCATCGCTCAACTGGGTCGACCTCATGCCGCTGCTGGCCCCCGATGTGGAGGGCCTCGCGCTCGACCTGCCGGGATTCGGTGCATCACCGCCTCCGCGAGATGGCGACTACTCCCCGGCCGGTCACGCGCGCGCGGTGGCACGCACCGTGCGGCACTGGCAGAGCGTGCGCGGAGATGATCGGCCGGTGCACGTCTTCGGCAACTCGATGGGCGGAGCGGTCGCGCTGCAACTGGCAGCCCGTGAGCCCGGGCTCGTCGCGTCTCTCACGCTGATCTCACCAGCGCTTCCGACGCGTCGTACGCGCCGGGGCAATGCCCACCTCCCCGTGGTCGCCGTGCCAGGTCTCGGGGAGTCACTTCTTCGCCGTTACCGCCAGGTCTCTGCCGAGGCGCGCGTGGCGGCGACCCTCGACGCATGCTTCGTCGACGTGTCGTCGGTATCCCCCGCCTTGCGCGAGGCGCTGACCGCCGAGGTGATCGCACGCGACGCCTATCCCTATGTCGGCGATGCGTTCCTGTCGTCGCTCCGGGGCCTTCTGCGCGGTTTCGCCGACCCGACCCCGCAGCGACCGTGGGCCCTGGCCCGCCGGATCACGCGGCCGGTGCTCGCGCTCTACGGGGAGGACGACGTCCTCGTGCATCCCTCTGGCGCACGCCGTGCGGCGCGTGAGTTCCCCGATGCCGAGGTCGTCCTCCTGTCGCGCACCGGTCACGCGGCCCAGATGGAGCACCCCGAGCTCGTCGCGGACCTGTGGCGCCGCGTGATTCTCGACCGGGCTCCGCGCCCGGCCGTCGCCCCCTAGACTCGCCCGCGGCTGGCGCATCTGCCACAGCCGAGACCAGGGAGGCCCTATGGCCGGGCGCATTGATGTCGACACCCTTATCCGGGAGGTCGAGTCGGGAGACGTCGACACGGTGGTTGTCGCCATCACCGACATGCAGGGGCGGCTGCAGGGCAAGCGCATCCACGGTGAGCACTTCGTCAACGAGGTGCTCGCCCATGGCACCGAGGGGTGCAACTACCTCCTCGCCGTCGATATCGACATGAACACCGTCTCCGGCTACGCGATGTCGTCGTGGGATTCCGGCTACGGAGACATGGTCATGAAGCCCGACCTCTCCACCCTCCATCGCATCCCCTGGCAGGAGGGTGCCGTCGGCCTGCTGTGCGACGTGCTCTGGGAGGACGGCCGAGACGTCGTGGCCTCGCCCCGTCAGGTGCTGCGCAAGCAGATCGATCGCCTTGCCGACAAGGGCATGCAGGCGCTGGTGGGCACCGAGCTGGAGTTCATCGTCTTCCTCGACAGCTACGAGGAGGCGTGGGAGTCGGGATACCGCGACCTAACGCCGGCCAACCTCTACAACATCGACTACTCCATCCTTGGCGGTGCGCGTGTCGAGCCGTTGCTCCGTCGCATCCGCCTGGGCATGGCCGGAGCGGGTCTTGACGTCGAGAGTGCCAAGGGCGAATGCAATCTCGGTCAGCACGAGATCGCCTTTAAATACAACGATGCTCTCGTCACATGCGATCGGCATTCGATCTATAAGACCGGTGCCAAGGAGATTGCCGCGCAAGAGGGGGTGTCGCTCACCTTCATGGCCAAGTACAACGAGCGCGAGGGCAACTCCTGCCACATCCACCTGTCCTTCCGGGGGCTGGACGGCTCGCTGGTGATGGCCGATCACGACTCGCCCGATGGCATGAGCGACCTCGGCCGCGCGTTCGTCGCGGGCCAGCTCGCCCGTATGGAGGAGCTCACGCTGCTTTTCGCTCCGCAGATCAACTCCTACAAGCGCTACGTCGAGGGCTCCTTCGCGCCGACCGCGATCAAGTGGGGTCGCGACAACCGCACGTGTGCATTCCGCCTCGTGGGGCACGGCCCATCGCTGCGGCTCGAAAACCGCGTGCCCGGCGGCGACGTCAATCCCTATCTGGCCGTGGCCGGCATCATCGCCGCCGGCCTCGACGGCATCGAGCGCGGCTTGACTCTCGAGCCGGAGTTCACCGGCAACGCCTACGTCTCCGATGCCAAGCGCGTCCCCGACTCGCTCGACAAGGCCGTGGCTCTGTGGGAGGGGTCGCAGTGGGTGCGCGACACCTTCGGTGAAGAGGTCCAGGCGCACTACGCCAGGATGGGCCGCGTGGAACTCGAAGCCTTCGGCCGTGCCATCACCGACTGGGAGCGCTACCGGGGGTTCGAGCGCCTGTGACCGCCGTCATCAGCCCCGTCACCGGGGAGTCCATCGCTGATATTCCCGCGACAAGCCTCGAGGACACCGATCGCGCCATCGAGCGCGCCCACGCGGCCTTCGACTCCTGGCGCAAGGTCGCCCCCGGTGATCGGGCACGCCTCCTGCGACGCTTCTCCGACCTGGTGGGCGAGCGCAATGAGGAGCTCGCGCGACTCGAGGTCGCCAACGCTGGACACACCATCGGCAATGCGCGCTGGGAGGCCGGCAACGTCCGCGATGTCCTCGCCTACTACGCCGGGGCTCCCGAGCGGCTATTCGGCCGTCAGATCCCGGTCGCGGGCGGTGTCGACGTGACCTTCAACGAGCCCATCGGCGTCGTCGGAGTGATCGTGCCCTGGAACTTCCCGATGCCGATTGCGGGCTGGGGCTTCGCGCCGGCGCTCGCCGCGGGCTGCACGGTCGTGCTCAAGCCCGCCGAGGTCACGCCGCTGACAGCCATCCGCCTGGGCGAGCTGGCGCTGGAAGCCGGGATTCCCGAGGGCGTCTTCACCGTCATCCCCGGCAAGGGATCGGTGGTTGGTGACCGCTTCGTCACCCATCCGCTGGTGCGCAAGGTCGTCTTCACCGGTTCCACGGAGATCGGGGAGCGAATCATGGCCGGCTGTGCCGCGCAGATCAAGCGCGTCACCCTTGAGCTCGGCGGCAAGAGCGCCAATGTCGTCTTCGCCGATTCCGACCTCGAGAAGGCTGCGGCAACCGCGCCCTACTCGGTCTTCGACAACGCCGGGCATGACTGCTGCGCACGCTCGCGCTTCCTCGTCCAGCGCTCAGTGTTCGACCGCTTCATGCAGCTGCTGGAGCCGGCCGTCATGGGTGTGCGCGTCGAGGATCCGTCGCTCGACACCGCCGAGATGGGACCGCTGATCACCTCGGCGCATCGCGAGAACGTGGCCTCCTTCGTGCCCGACAGCGCGCCCGTTGCCTTCCGCGGCTCCTGCCCTGATGGGCCGGGCTGGTGGTTCCCGCCCACGGTGCTGGCGCCCGTTTCGGAGTCGGACCGCGCATACCGCGAGGAGATCTTCGGCCCGGTCGTCGTGGTGGTGCCGTTCGACGACGAGGCCGATGCGATCCGCATGGCCAACGACTCCGACTACGGTCTCTCCGGCTCGATTTGGACCCGCGACGTTGGCCGGGCGCTTCGCATGGCGCGAGGCGTGGAGTCGGGCAACCTGTCGGTCAACTCGCACTCGTCCGTGCGCTACTGGACGCCCTTCGGTGGCTTCAAGCGATCGGGCCTGGGTCGCGAACTCGGCCCGGATGCGCCCGATGCCTTCACCGAGACCAAGAACGTCTTCATTTCCACCGACTGAGAGGAAGCACATGTCCGACGCCGTCTGCCGACGCCTGGTCGGCCGCACCGCGCTCATCACCGGGGGAGCCAGCGGCATCGGCTTCGCGTCGGCCAGGCGCCTGGCCAGCGAGGGAGCCAACGTCGTCATCGCCGACATGGACGACAAGGCCGGAGAGGCCGCGGCCGCCGAGGTCGGCGGCACGTTCGTCAGGGCCAACGTCACCTCGCCGGAGGACAACGACCGGATGTACAAGGTGGCGGTCGAGACCTACGGCTCGATCGACGTGGCCTTCCACAACGCCGGCATCTCCCCGCCCGACGACGACTCGATCCTCGACACGGGTCTCGAGGCGTGGAAGCGCGTGCAGGACGTCAACCTGACGTCCGTCTACCTCGGGTGCAAGGCCGCACTGCCCTACATGCTCGAGCAGGGACGTGGCTCGATCATCAACGTCGCGTCGTTCGTCGCCACCATGGGCGCGGCCACGTCGCAGATCTCCTACACTGCGTCGAAGGGCGGCGTGCTGGCCATGTCGCGCGAGCTCGGGGTGCAGTTCGCTCGGCAGGGAGTGCGCGTCAATGCGCTGTCGCCAGGGCCGGTGAAGACCCCGCTGCTCATGGAGCTGTTCGCCAAGGATCCCGAGCGCGCAGCTCGGCGCTACGTCCACATCCCCTTCGGTCGCTTCGGCGAGCCGGAGGAGATCGCGGCTGCCGTGGCTTTCCTCGCCTCCGACGACTCGTCGTTCATCACGGCGTCGAACTTCCTCGTCGACGGCGGCATCTCCGGCGCTTACGTCACCCCGCTGTAGCGGCGGCGGTCGTCCCGCCGCGCCGCGTCCCCGGCGTTCTCGGGGCTGGATGCGCAGATGAGGTGCACATTCAGCCCGCAGAAGGCAACGCGCGGGCTAGCTACGGCTGAATGGCAGGACGTTGGTCAGCCAGGTGATCAGGCCGTTGGGGTTGCGCGACTGGGTCCACACCAGGCCCGGGCCGGTGATCTCGAGCACGATACCCTCACCCGACTTCAGCGACTTCATGATGCCGCCGGTGGTCTGCGCCTGCATCGCGATGTAGGCGTCGTAGGCCACGAGATGGCCCGAGTCGATCACCATGCGCTCGCCCTCGTGCAGTGCATGCTGGTCGAGCGCGCCGTAGGACGCGATCACGACCTTGCCCGCACCGTCGAACCGCGAGACGAATCCGCCCTCGCCACCGAAGAGGTTGTTGGCGCCACCCCACTTGGTGTCCATCACGAGGCTCTGCTCATTGGCCAGCCACGATCCACGTGTGACCGCCAGTGGCCGCTCGGGGGTGGACTCCAGGACGGCGATGTCGCCGGGGAGCACGGCGGTGACGTCGACCCAGGCCCCGTCCTTCGACGCGGTGTACGACGTGACGAAGAAGGAGTTGCCGCCGAGGGCACTGCGGCCCAGGGACTTCAGGAAGCCGCCCTCCATCTTGGCGTCGAGCGTGACGCCGTCGCTCATGGCGGCCATGGCGCCGGACTCGACCTTGACGTGTTCGGTATTGGCGAGGGTGCAGCGGGCAACGGCGAAGGATGGGCCGTGGCGGACATCGACCAGCATTGTGCTCTCCTATCGGGGGTTGGTGGCGGCCGCGTCCATCAGGGCGCGGAAGAGCGGAAGTTCGGCAGCACGACGGTCGGGATGCTCCGGATGCCATTGCACGCCGATGGTGAAGCGTGCGTCGGGTGCCTCGCACACCTCTATGAGGCCGTCGTGCGACCAGCCCGTCGGCACCAGCGAGCCCGGGTCCGCGATGCCCTGGTGATGCGAGGAGTTGGTGCTCAGCGTCGTGGTGCCGTAGATCCCGGCGATGCGCGAGCCGTCGGCGAAGGCAACGTCGTGCTGGGTGAAGGTGCCGGGCTGCTCGCGATGCGCGAGGCCGTAGCCGGCATCGGGCAGGTCTTGGATCAGCGCGCCGCCGTGGGCCACCGCCATGACCTGCAGTCCTCGGCAGATCCCGAGCAGGGGTAGGTCGCGGTCGCGAGCTCCGCGGCATAGCAGGATCTCGCTGGCGTCGCGCTGCAGCCGCGGTTCGTCGGTCGTGGGATGCGGCTCGGCGCCGTAGTTGGCGGGGCCGACATCGGCTCCGCCGATCAGGATGAGGCCGTCGACGCGATCCAGGACGTCAGCGTCGTCGACATCGGGAGGCAGCAGCACGGCGCGGCCGCCGGCCTCGCGCACGGCATCGACGTACCACTCGTGCAGCAGTGCGGCCGGCACCTCCCAGGCACCCCAGCGCGCAGGCTCGACGTAGGTCGAGATGCCGATGACGGGGCGGGTCATGACGGCAGTCTTCACCATGGACCCAAAGGAGGGGGCCGAACCCGCGGAGGTCATCATGGATGCGTACGCCGTTCCCGAGGAGTCCTGATGTCGCTGCCCGCGCTCGTCGAGCCCGCCGATGCCCTGTCGGCCGATGAGGTCCGCCGCTACAGCCGTCACCTGATCATCCCCGACGTCGGGATGACCGGGCAGAAGCGGCTCAACAATGCCCGGGTGCTGTGTGTGGGCGCGGGAGGGCTGGGCAGCCCCACCCTGATGTATCTCGCGGCAGCGGGCGTGGGCACCCTCGGCATCGTCGAGTTCGACGTCGTCGACGAGTCCAATCTGCAGCGCCAGATCATCCACGGCCAAAGCGACGTCGGCCGCTCCAAGGCCGAGAGCGCTCGCGATTCGGTCAAGGAGATCAATCCCTACGTCGAGGTCATCCTTCATGAGGAGCGCCTCGACTCCAGCAACGTCATGCGGCTGTTCGCGCAATACGACCTGATCGTCGATGGCACCGACAACTTCGCCACGCGCTACCTCGTCAACGACGCCTGCGTGCTGCTGGGCAAGCCGTATGTCTGGGGCTCGATCTACCGATTCGACGGCCAGGCCAGCGTCTTCTGGGCCGAGCACGGTCCGTGCTACCGGTGCCTCTACCCCGAGCCGCCGCCGCCCGGCATGGTTCCGTCGTGCGCCGAGGGCGGCGTGCTCGGCGTACTGTGCGCGACCATCGGATCGGTCCAGGTGACCGAGGCCATCAAGTTGCTCACGGGCATCGGCGACCCGCTGCTCGGCCGACTGCTCGTCTACGACGCCCTCGAAATGACGTTTCGCGAGGTGCGCATCCGCAAGGACCCCAACTGCGCCGTCTGCGGGCCGAGCGCCACTGTCACCGAGCTCATCGACTACGACGCCTTCTGCGGGGTCATCTCCGACGCCGCGGCCGAGGCGGCGCGCGACAGCACCATCAGCGTGCACGAACTCAAGGAGATGCTCGACGCGCGCGAGCGCGGGGAGCGCGACTTCGTCCTCATCGACGTTCGCGAGCCCATCGAGTGGGAGATCGCGACGATCGAGGGAGCAGAGTTCATCCCCAAGGGCGAGTTCCTCGACGGATCCGCACTGGAGAAGCTCCCGCAGGACAGGCAGATCGTCCTGCACTGCAAGGTGGGCGGCAGATCAGCGGAGGTGCTCGCCGTGCTGCACGGCGCGGGCTTCGCCGACGCGATCCACGTCGGCGGCGGCATCAACGCCTGGTCGCTGCAGGTCGACCCGGACACGCCGTACTACTGATCTGCACTAGTCTCGCGCGGTGATCGGGCTCGGGACTCTCCTCAACATGGCGGCAATCGTTGTCGGCGCGGGCCTTGGCGTCGTGATCGGACACCGATTGCCCGAGCGCACGCGCGAGTTGATCATGCAGGCCCTGGGGCTGATCACCCTGGTCGTCGCCGCCTTGAGCATCGCCGACATCTTCGATGAGACATGGATCGGCGAGGTCGGATCGGCAGGGCCACTGCTCATCGTGCTGGCCGCGATCGTCATCGGCGGGGTCATCGGTTCGCTGCTTCGCCTTGAGCAGCGGGCCGAGGCCTTCGGGGGCTGGGTCCAGCGCAAGGTCAGTCGCGGGGCAGACGCTGAGGGACGCGCACGCTTCATCGAGGGCTTCGTCGACGCCTCGCTCCTCTTCTGCATCGGGCCGCTCGCGATCCTCGGATCGGTCTCCGATGGGCTGGGCAGAGGTATCGACCAGCTCGCGCTCAAGTCGGTCATCGACGGGTTCGCCTCCATCGCCTTCGCCGCATCTCTCGGCTGGGGCGTGGCGCTGTCGGCCGTGTCGGTGGGCATCGTGCAGGGCGTGTTCACCCTGCTGGGCGTCATCGTGGGACAGGTGCTCGCGACCTCGGCCATCGCCGCCATCACGGCGACGGGCGGAGTGATCCTGCTCGGGCTGTCCCTGCGCCTGCTGAAGGTCAGCCGAATCGCGGTGGCCGACCTGCTGCCCGCCCTAGTGATCGCGCCGCTGCTCACCCTGGCTGTCGCTGCGTGGATGACCTAGACGAGCCAGACCTCCGCGGGTGCGCCGCTGATCGTGCCTGACACCAGCAACCCCGCACCCCAGGCATGCTCGCCGCGCGCGACCGCGCGTATGTCATCGATTCGAACGACGCCGTCGCTGAGGTCGAGCACGAGGGACTCGTCATCAACGCGGCCGGAGATGAGGATGTCGGGGTAGTCCCACGGCCGTGCGCGATGACCAAAGGACTCACCATCGGTGCCGGGGAAGACTCCGCAGTGGTGCTCGGGACGTGTCAGTACGCCGGCAACCCAGCCCTCGAGGAGTCCGCGACTGGCGGAGTCCACCGGGCGACTACGCCTCGACGTTGGAGACGAAGCCGATCTTCTTGTGCGAACCGTCGCAGAAGGGCTTCTTCTCGGAGGCGCCGCAGCGACAGAGGTAGACCTTGTCGGCGCTGCGGATCTCGGTGCCATCGGAGGCGTTGACCCGGCAGGCGCCGGAAACCTCGAGGGGGCCATCGACCAGGGGTGTGATGCTCACGTCGCTCATGCGGCGAACCTACAGGTAGCCCTTCTTAGTGAGCCAATTGAACGACAGGTAGCCCGGCACGGTCGGGATCCAGAAGGTGACCAGGCGGAACAGCAGGACGGACGACACGGCAAGGCCACCGGGAAGGCCGGCCGCGGTGAGGCCCGCGGCGAGCGCGGCCTCGACGGCACCGAGTCCGCCCGGCGTGGGCGCCGCCTGGCCGATGGTGGCGCCGGCGAGATACACCACGGCGATGGCCGCGATGTTGGTGTCGCCGCCGAAGGCACGCACGCACGCGACGAGGCAGGCGATGTAGGCGGCGTTGAGCAGCAGGATGCCGCCGATGCCCTCGACCAGCTTGGCGGGCCGCTGCGCGACCGTGATCAGGCGTGGCACGACCTCGCGCAGGAGCGGGCGCACGCGCCCGAAGACATAGCGGCGCAGTCGCGGGACCGCGAAGGCCGACAGGAAGAGGATCGCCACGGCGATGACCGCGATTACCGCCCAGGCAGGCGGGTCGAAGGTGAAGTCTGCCTGCGTGCCCGCCGCGATGCCGAACCCGAGGAGGAGCAGCAGGTGCATGACGAAGGCCGCGACCTGCGACACGCCCACGCTCGCTCCCGCGAGAGCCGGGTGCAGCCCCGCCTTGGTGAGGAAGCGCATGTTGATCGCGACAGCGCCCAGGGTCGGGGGAGAGACAAGGGTGGCGAAGTCGCCGGCGACCTGCGCCATCATCGTGCGATGCAGCGGGATGCGCTCGGGCACGAAACCGACGAGTGACCAGGCCGCGCCGACGTAGGTGACGAGCGAGGCGATGAAGGCGACGGCAAGCCACTCCAGCGATGCCGTCGTCAGGAGCTCGCCGAGGTCGACCTGGGCGAGTTGCGACAGCAGGACGTAGGCGGCGATGGTGCCGACGACGATCATGATCAGGGTGCGCGGCTTGATGCGCTCGACATCGATCTGCTCGACGGCGCCGTCGGGGCGGATCTCGACGAGAGCGTCGCGTAGTTGGACCATGAGGTCGCGCCGCTTGCGCATGGCCTTGCGTGTTACGGGATTGAAAGCGACCGGCTGCAGCACCGGCAGCGCACGGGCCAGGCCCTGCACGCCGAGCACGCGCCGCCCCGAGCGCACGGCCCGGTCGGGCCCGACCAGCATCGCCAGGGTGCACAGCAGCTCGGCGACGTCGATGCGCATGGCCACGTCGCTGGCGGCGACGGACCCGGAGGACTCGCCGAGCAGCCAGATGTCGCCCGAACGGTCGCGCAGGATGTGCTCGGCCGTGAGGCTGCGATGGGCCATCTGGTGCTCGTGCATCAGTCGCATCGCGCGCCAGGCACCCTCGAGGTCGGCCTCGGTGATCTGATTGCCCTCGAGATCGCTCAGTCGCGTGCCGACGGTGTATTCGTAGGCGAGGAGCGATGAGTCGGGACCGACCTCGCTGGTGAGGAGCAGGCGGGGCACGGGTGTGCCCGCCGTCTGCGCGGCGTAGGCCATCAGCGCTGCGTGATCGAGCTCGCGGCGCATGTTGAAGGCGCCTCGGCCGGGCTCCTCGCGCAGGCGCAGCGACTTCCACGCGGCGTTGGCCAGGCCCGCGCCTTCCAGATCTCGGTCGAGGACGACGACCTCGAGTGAGTCGCCGGTGCGCGTCGTCGCGACGTAGCGACGGCCCACGCTGGTCTGCCGGGAAGCGCGCAGCATGGTGAGGGGGTAGCCGCCGCGCCCGAGTGCTTCGGCGACCTCGGTGCCGGAAGGACGGGTCGTCGGAGTGCCCAGGATGTAGCGGGCGAGCAGCCCCAGCCCCCAGCCCGCGAAGACCGAGATGAGCAGCCCGGCGACATTGGCGGTGCCGCTCAGGAGAGCCACGATGAGGAGGGAGGCGATGACGACGCCGGATAGGACGTTCCAGGGGCGGCGTCCCATGAGACGGGTGACCGTGATGAAGGCAACGAGGCCGCCGATGATCGGTGCGGTCGCCGACGTCTGGCTGCTGATGTTGCCGGTCAGCGCGGCGACCAGGCGGTCGCTGCCGTATTGCTCGACCAGGTACGACGCGAGGGTGAGGGCGATGACGGTGACGAGCAGGGCGATGAGCGCATCAAAGAGCTGACGCATGCGACGGCGAATGACGAGGCTGATGGCCGTCGCGATCGGCAGGCCGAGCAGGCCGATGCCACCGATGACATTGAGGGCCAGGATCACGATCGACGGGAGGAGTTGGGCGCCGCCGGTGAGGTCCTCCGCGAGGCCTTCCGTGGGGCCGGTGGCGAAGTAGGCGATGAGCACCGTCGCGGCCACGGCGGCGGCGCCCAAC
>JBJTIQ010000211.1:0-3147 GCA_046095085.1 Actinomycetota bacterium
GCGCCGTCCGTCTCGAGGAGTAGCCCGCGATCGACGCCCACCGCCATGACATCGCGGATCTGCTCTGCCGACTCGGGCGTGCCGAGGGAGATGGCCGTGACCGTGCCACCGTCCTCGGCGAGCTGCACGGCTGCCTCCACCGCGCACTCCTCGTGCGGGCTCAGCGTCCAACCCATGGCGCTGCCACTGGTGTCGATCGCCGTGCCATCGGCGGTCAGGGTCCACCGGCCCGGCGAGAGCGGCACGCGCTTGATGCACACGGCGATGTTCACGACAGGATCCGATCGTTGCTGGGGTCGAAGATGGCACCTGATCCGGTCACCGTGACGGGGTACTGCTCACCGAGGTATTCCACGAGCAGATGGGTGCCCGGCTCGGAGTACTCCGGCGGCAGGTAGGTCATGAGGATGTGCTTGCCCACCGAGGGGCCCGACCCGGCCGAGGTGACGTAGGAGCGCCGGCCGTGCGCGTCGACGATGGCGTGGCCGTCCTTGGTGAGGATCGGTTCGCCGCCCATCATGTAGCGCTTCTCGCCCGTCGATGACGTGTGGTCGTCGACCGTGAGGACGCACATCGTGGCGACCGGGGTCTCCTCGCGGTGGCGAAGGTGCGCCTCCTTGCCGATGAAGTCGGTGTCCTTGACCTTCTTCGTGGTCATGCCGGCCTCGACCGCGGTGAAGTCGGTCTCGAGCTCCGGGCCGTAGGCGCGGTAGGCCTTCTCCAGTCGACCGGTCGTGCCGTAGACGCCGATGCCGACGGGGATGAGGCCGTGATCCTGGCCGGCGTTCCAGACGGCATCCCAGAGTGCGAGCCCTTCGCCCATGGGCACGTAGATCTCCCAGCCCAGATCGCCGACGTAGGAGATGCGCGAGGCCAGCACGGTGTTGCCGCCGATGGTGATCTCGCGGCAGGTGCCGAAGGGGAACCCCTCGTTGCTCATGTCGTCGCTGGTGACGGCAGCGAGGATCTTGCGTGCGTTGGGCCCCCAGACACCGATCGTGGAGAACGCCTCGGTCTGGTCGGTGAACGTCGCGCCGGGGGCGGCGTGGTCCTTGAACCACTTCTGGTCGCACATGCCGTGGGCGCCGCCGGTGACGACGCGGAAGTGCTCGTCGCCGAGGCGCATCACGGTGAGATCCGACATGAAACCGCCATTGGGAGCCAGCACCGGGGTGTAGACCACCTTGCCGACCGCGACATCCATCTGGCGCACGCAGACGCGCTGCACGGTGGCCAGGGCACCGGGGCCGGAGATGTCGAATATGCAGAACGCCGTGAGATCGACCAGGCCCGCCGTCTCGCGCATCTGCAGGTGCTCGGCGTTGATGATCGGCGACCACCAGCGGGACTCCCACTCGGAGGTGCGCGGCATCACGGCATCGCCGAACTTGTCGACCAGCCCGGCATTGGTCTCGTACCAGAAGGGGCGCTCCCACTGCGCTGTCTCATAGAACGCGGCACCCAGCGCCCTCTCGCGGTCGTAGTAGGGCGACTTTCGGACCTCGCGGTTGGACGCCCACTGCTCGGCGGGGTGCACGATGCCGTAGGTCTTGTTGAAGCCCTCGGAGGTGCGGTCCTTGATGTGCTTGGTCGCGGTCTGGCCGGGATAGAAGCGGGCGATGTTGGAGGCGTGCAGGTCGATCTCGGGCTGGCCGAGCACCATCCACTCGGCCATGGCGCGCCCGACACCGGGTCCCTCCTTGACCCACACGGCCGCAGCCGACCACAGGCCCTTGACCTCGGGTGTCTCGCCGAGGATCGGCATGCCGTCAGGGGTGAGCGAGAGCAGTCCGTTGATGGCGTATTTCTCCTGAGCGCCCTCATCGCCGACGATCTCGGGCATGAGCTCCAGGGCGTGCTCGTCCTGGTCGGCGAAATCCTCGGGGGTGAACGGGAACTCGGTGGGTGAGAGCGCGGCCTCGGCGTTCGAGGGGATGTCCTCGGCGTCGTAGAGGATCGGTCGGTGGGCGTAGGAGCCGATCTCCAGCCCGGTGCCGTGTTGGCGCTCGTACATATTGGTGTCCATGTCGCGCACGATGGGGTACTCCAGGTCGCCCTTGGCGTCGGCGAACCGTGCCACGGGGCCGATGTCCTTCATCTGGTGCACCGCAGGCGTGAGCGGGATCTGCGCCCCAGCCATGGCCGCGATCCGACGGCTCCAGCAGCCGCAGGCGATGACGACGTAGTCGGCCTCGATCGTGCCCTGGTCGGTGACGACAGCCTTGATGCGGCCATCGGCCACGGTGAGGTCCTCGACCTCGACGTTGGCGAAGGACTGCAGTGCGCCCATCTCGACGGCCTTCTCGCGCATGAGCGTGCCCGCGCGTAGCGAGTCGCAGACCCCGACGCCCTTGGTGTAGAAGCCGCCGAGGATGACGGTCTCGTCGATGAAGGGCACCATCTCTTTGACCTCATCGGGGGTGAGCAGGCTCATGTCCTTGATGCCCCAGGACTTGCCGGAGGTGATGCGGCGGGTGAGCTCCTGCATGCGCTCGGGGGTGCGCGCGACCTCGATGCCGCCCGACTCGAAGAAGGTGTCGAGCTCCTTGTATTGACGCAGGCTGTCGAGGGTGAGGAGCGCCATCTCCTTGTTGTGGTCGACGAGGAAGATGAAGTTCGACGCGTGGCCGGTGGATCCGCCCGGATTGGGCAGCGGGCCCTTGTCGATCTGCACGATGTCGCGCCAGCCCAGGCGGGCCAGGTGGTAGGCCACGGAGTTGCCCACGATTCCCGCGCCGATGACGACGCACTTGGCCTTGCTCGGCAGGTTGCTCATTTCTTCCTCTTTCGTGGTGATGCCAAGCCCTAGAGGGCTCGGCGTACCTCGGCCTCGAAGCCGCGGACGTGGGTGGACATGACATCGGCCGCGCGATCGGCGTCGCCGTCGCGGATTGCCAGGAGGAGATCTCGGTGCTCGGTCACGGCGTCCTCGAGGTGGGTGACCCGGTCGAGGGCGAGGAACCAGATGCGCAGGGCGTGCATGTAGTGCTGGTCGCACACCGATTGCAGGAAGTCATTGTGTGCGCACCGGTAGACGTGGTGGTGGATGCGCTGATCGAGTTCGATCAGCGACAGCATGTCGGGCGCCTTGGCGACCTCGTCGATCGCGCCCAGCAGTTCGTCGATG
Source organism: Actinomycetota bacterium (assembly GCA_046095085.1). GTDB lineage: Bacteria > Actinomycetota > Actinomycetes > S36-B12 > S36-B12 > Mxb001. Next base: position 3,128 of record JBJTIQ010000211.1, read on the forward strand.
ACGGCGAGATCGTCGTCGAC
>JBJTIQ010000212.1:0-3317 GCA_046095085.1 Actinomycetota bacterium
GGGCAGCCTCTGGATGTCGGGAGTGCCACTACGACGTGCGACGCGACTCGCCCGACGTTCGGTCTGGGACCCATTCTCACTGGCAGCATCGGCGGTGGCCGCTATCTCCTGATTTATCACCCGTGTGCGGCAGATGGACGCGCCGACGTGCTGTTCGACACAGTCACGGGCACACGCCACTCACTGGATCCGCCGTCCAAGGTGGATTCGCTCACCTACTGGAGTGCTGGCTCCTGGATGAGTGCCGCCTCACGCTTCAGCACCGTGCTGGCTCTGGATTACACCGTGTATTCGACGCGCACGAACACGGGTCGATTCTTCGATGTCGTGCGCAACCGATACGTCCTAGACCTACCCAACGGTTACGCGCAAGGACTGGGCCTGGCAGGCCAACGACTCATCTATGCGAAGTGCGAGGGCAACCTCGGACCCGCCACCTGCGGCTTCACGCGCATCCGATCCCTGCCCGCCGGAACCGATCGCACCTTGACCTCCGCCCCGCGCTTCGGCGGAATTGAGACCGAAGGAGCGATTCCTCGAATAGTGGGCGCCTCTGCTGACGGCACTACCCTGATCATCCAATCGACCCGGGCCGACCTCGTCGTGGGCGATACCAACGATGCGCGCGACATCTTCCTCGTCCGCGTTGGCGACCTGGAGTAGTGGGGCCCGCGAGTCTGACGACCTAGGGAACGGGGGGGATCTGTGAGCAGGCCTCTTCGACCTGGCCACTGGTGATACCAAGCGATTGACCTGTCGGGTCAGCGGCGAGCGCCTTGCGCGATGCCTTGAGGCCCTGTTCGAGATCCCCCACGCCGGGCACGTCGGGATAGGCCGTCACGACGCCGCCGACGATGGCCATCGCTTCCTTGAGCCGAGACTCCGACACCTCCGGCGGCGTGCCGGGCGCTACAGCCTCGCGCACCAGGTCGCATGCGGTGTTGAGCTCGCGGGTCGCGCGTACGGTGTCGCCGGCCTGATCGACGGCATCGGTGCCGGTGCCGATGACTCCGCCAACCGCGTCAACCGTGTTGCCCACGGCGTCAACGACTCCCCCCGCGGCGTCGGCGAAATTGCCGCCGGCTTCCAGCGTCTGCTGGCCGGCCTCACGCAGCGGCTCGATCACCACGAATGCCGTGAAGATGGCACCCGCGGCAAGCATCAGGATCAGCAGTCGTCTCATCGCTTATCACGGTACGTAGGGGCCCTAGGGCCACGCAAACGGGCGCGCTGGGATTAGATACGTGATCGTGGCCACGTTGGACATCCGCTCCGGCCCCTGGGACCGCGAGGCGATCGAGGCATTCCTGCGCGACACCGTGATCCCGATTCGCCTCGCCAGTGCCGGGCGCACCTCCCCGCTCGTGCAGTCCGTGTGGTTCCTCTACGACGAGGGATCGCTGTGGTGCTGCACCCAGCGAGAAGCGGTGCTGACGCGACGGCTCATCGCTGATCCGCGTTGCGGCTTCGAGGTGTCGGGCGACCTCCCGCCCTACCGCGGCGTTCGCGGCACCGCTACCGCCGAGGTGATGGCCGAACGAGCGGCCGACATCCTGCCCCGTCTCATCGATCGCTATCTCGGAGACGCGCCGAATCAACTGGCAAGCTGGCTGCTCTCGCGCCTCGACCGCGAAGTGGCGATCCGCCTGCACGACCTGCGGTTGACCAGCTTCGACTTCACCACCCGCATGAGCTAGCGCCCCATATCCACCGAGTGTGCAGCTGTGCCATCAAGCCCCCCATGGACTGCCGGCACAGCTGCACACTCGGCGGCGAGGGGATCGGGAGGAGGGGTGGGTGGGAGCTAGCGCGAGAGCGCGGCGATGCCTTCGCCATCGGCCATCAGTAGGCCCATCTGAGCCAGCGCATCGGTCGCGCGCGCCATGCCGTCGGCGAGGCTGCTGTCGGCGCCCAGCTGCTGGCCCGCCAGCGTGCGCTTGCGAATCGACTCCATGATGACCGCGAGCTTGAAGCCCGAAAGCGCCACGCACACATCGAGGTGCTCAACATCGCGACCGCTGACCGCGGCGTATCGGTCGACCAGCGCCTGCCTGTCCCAGAAGCCCTCGCGATCGGTGACGAACGCCGCGAATCGGATCTCGTGGCGGAGCTCATCTCCCGGGCGCGACCAGTAGACGAGGATCGTGGCCAGGTCCATGAGCGGATCGCCGAGCGTAGACATCTCCCAGTCGAGCACAGCGCGTACGCGCGGATGCACCGGATCGACGATGCAGTTGTCGAGGCGGTAGTCGCCGTGAACCACCGACCACGGCGCTCCAGCAGGGATCGCGCCCACTCGCTCGTCGAGCCAAGTCGCGAGGGACTCGATGTCGGGCAGGTCGCGGGTCTTGGACAACTCCCACTGCTGCCGCCAGCGCGTGACCTGGCGCGCGAGGAATCCCTCAGGCCTGCCGAAGTCTGCCAAACCCACGGCAGCGGCATCGACGGCGTGCAATTGGGCCAACGTGTCCATCAGTTCGGCCGACAGGACACCCGCGTCGGCCGCGGTCAGGCCCTCCGCGGCCGCATCGCTCGACAGGATGCGTCCGGCGACGTACTCCATGACGAGGAAGCGCGCACCATTCACGCTCTCGTCGTCGCAGTAGGCCAGCGGACGCGGCGCGCGGAAGCCGCCGCGGGCCATGCCACTCAGCACCGTGAACTCCCTGCCCATGTCGTGCGCGGTTGGCATGACATGACCCAGCGGTGGTCGGCGGATGACGAGCGATGTGTCGCCCTGCGTCACCAGGTAGGTCACGTTGGACAGGCCACCCGCCAGTCGCGATGCCTCGACATCGCCGTCACCCAGCAGCCCGCGCTCGCGCAGCCACGGCACGACCGCATCCAGGTCAAGGCCCTCGGGCGACGTCACTCGCTGACCGTATCCGGCACGGTGCACGTCTACCGTGCTCGGGCCAGATTCGACTAACCGGCGGTGAGGATGACCTTGCCGGTGGACGCGCGCGCACGGAGGTCTTCGTGGGCGCGCCTGGCCTCGGCGAGCGGGTACGCCGTGCCAGTGAGCGGCTTCAAGGCGCCGCTGGCAACCATGCCGACGAGCTCCCGCAGCGGCTGAGCGACCATCCCTACCGGGTCGACCTTCATGCAATCGACGAGCCAGAATCCGATGAGCGACTTCGACCCGATCATGAGCGAGGTCGGCGGCACCGGCGTGGCCGCCGTGCGCGACGCCATGCCGTAGACCACGAGCCGACCGAAGGAGCCGAGGGCCGCAAGGCACGCGTCGGTGGTCGGGCCGCCGGTCATCTCCAGCACGATGTCGACTCCGGCAGTGACGACCTCGCTGGTGCGCTGCG
>JBJTIQ010000213.1:0-18278 GCA_046095085.1 Actinomycetota bacterium
GCCGACGCGGTGCCGGCCCTCCTGACGGTCATCGACGATGGCGCGGTCGCCACGGTGCTGGATGCCGCCGGGCGGGAGCAGCCACTGACGGCCGTCTACGCCGTGCCCCACCTGCGCGAGGTGCTCGAGCCCTTGGGGGATGGCGCGAATCAATCGGTCCGCGTGGTGCTGGATGCCCTGCGGCCGCGCACGGTCATCTCCCTCATCGACGCGTGGGGGGCAAGCGATGACATCGATGTCGCCGACGACGCCCAGCGCCTGGGATTCGACTAGGGAGCTTCGCGGCTACCAGCCGGTGAACGCACCCAGGTCATGTGACGTCACCGAAGCAGCCTCTCGGAGGGCGCGACCGATGATGGTGCAAGCGGCCTCGCACTCGCTATCGCTGATCGTCAGCGGCGGTGTGATCTCGAGAACTCCGCGGCCTACGTAGAAGACCACTACGCCGAGTTGCCACGCTCGGTAGACAACCCGTCGTGCTGATTCGAGATCGAGGTCACCTGTCTCTGGGTCAACGATGTCGATTCCAATAGACAAGCCACGCCCTCGGATATCCCCCATCCGCTCCGAGCGTTCTGCTTCCAGCCCGGCCATCAGGCTGGCTCCCCTCGATCGCGCTAAGTCCACTAGTCCTTCGCGATCAATCGTGCTGATGACAGCGCGTCCGGCTGCGGCACAAACCGGATTGCCTGCCGTTGTGAGGAGTGCGCTGGCCTTCGGTCCATCGAGCACCCAGGCAGGTCCGATGGCGGCGGAAAGGGGGAGCCCCCCACCCAGCGCCTTTCCAAGGGTGACGATGTCGGGAACGGCATGGTCGTATTCGTAGGCATTGCGGTACCCAGTACGCCCCAAACCGACCTTGACCTCGTCCACGATCAGGAGTACCCCAGCAGCCCGGCACTCCGCGGCCAGCAGGGCTAGGAATCCATCCGGTGGGACGACTAGCCCTCCATCCGACTGGATGGGCTCAACGATGCAAGCGGCGAATGAGTGAGTGGCAAACAGCTCGGCCACTTCGACCAGCAGAAGGTCCAGCTCTCGTGCGGTGCGCGGGAAGGGCAGGAAGTCCGTGTCGGGATCAGGGGTTGACCCTGACTCCACGTGCACGCCGGACACTGCCATGGCAAGGCCTAGCCCTCCGTGGTAGCCCCCCTTGAACGCAAGGAGTCTGCGTCGTCCCGTGGCGATGCGTGCACAGCGAAGCGCTACATCGTTTGCATCCGTGCCGCAGTTGCCAAGATAGACGCGCCGGTCGTCGGGGCGCTGACTGTAGGTCGGTGTGCGGGCGAGTAGGTCCTCCGCCAGCCCCACGGTGTGCGGATTCACCGATGAGATGCCGCCCGCTCCAGGTGAGGTCGTGATGGCGTCGCACACGGCAGAGGTGGTCGAAGGATGGCCGTAGCCAAGGCCCGCGGCCGTCCATGAAGCGCTGAGATCGAGAAGGGGTCGCCCACCCTCCTCGTGAAGGTAGGAGCCGGATCCGCCGGTGATGGCCAGCGGGAAGAATCGGAGTTTCTCCGCCCCGGCCACGGCCCTCTCATCGCGTGCCAACAGGTCCATGGGCTTGTCTCAGTAGACCGAGGCGTAGGCGCGGCAGCGACCCGCGGCATCGAGTCCGACTAATGACTCCTCTTCGCCCCGACGCACTGTTATCGCCGTCTCGATCAGGTCTGGGGCAAACCACGAGCGCGCGACGTCATCCTCGAGAAACGCCAAGGTCGCTTCTTCTAGGGTTGCTGGAAGCGGGGGAAACGTCGAATCGTCGATGTGACCGGTCAACACTGATTCGAGAGTCAGCCCCCGGTCGAATCCGTCGCACATGGAGTGGATAAGCGCAGCGAGCACGAGGTAGGGGTTAGCAGTGGCGTCTGCTGCCCGGTATTCGAGGTTGAACGCGCGTGCAGGGTCGCTGCCGGGCGGAAGCGCTGAGACTCGAATGAGTGCCTCCCGATTGTGCAGGCCCACGAACGCCCCCGCTGCGCTCCAGCGGTGTGGCATGAGCCGCAGGGCCGAGACGTGACTGGGCGCTGTCCACATGATCAGTGCAGGAGCATGAGCAAGGATGCCCGCAGACGCCATGGAGGCCACCTTTGATAGCCCTTGGAGGCCCGCCGGGTCGTAGGAAAGGGGTTGTTCTCCGCGCCACAACGACATGTGAACGTGAACGCCGTTTCCTACGGCATCGGGATGCAGAAGTGGAGCAAAGGTGGCTCGCCTGCCCTGCATCACCGCGACGGTCCGGATGATGTCGCGTACGAGGACCGCGGTGTCTGCTGCAGACATGGCCAGCTGAGGCCTTACCGTGACCTCGAACTGCCCCGGACCGTATTCGGGCAGCCAGTTTTCCCAGGCGATTCCGGCTGCGGAAAGGGCCTGGCGAGCGGCGGCACCGAAGGGCTCTCCGTCGACAAGCCCCTGAAGGGTGAAAGCTCCCGTGCCTTCACCGCGGCCATCGCTATCGACGAGTGCAAACTCGTGCTCGAATGCCGCCATCACTTGAAGACCGTGGCCGGAGTCGAGGCGATCGACAGCCGCGGCAAGAGCAGCGCGAGGACAGCATTCCCACGGGCTGCCGTCGGGTAGCGTCTGCGTGGCAAGGTAGACCTCGGTGGAGCCACCCGGCAGCGGCACAGTCACTCTGGTCGATTCGTCGGGGATCAGGCGTAGGTCGCCGAGGGCGCCAAAAGGGTTGGGCTCGATGAGATGCCCGAAGGCGTTGATTGCCAGATCGGCCGGCACCCAGCCCACTCCCGAAGTTGGATCGAGGTCTTCGAGTGGGAGTGCTCGTCCGCGCGTCATTGCAACGAGGTCGTTGGTCGCCACGAACGCCAGGGTCGGGTCGGTCATCGCTGCCTCCTCAAGCGATCGGAATGACGTCGATGGTGCCCGTGGCAAGGTCCACCGTCAGCAGGTGGCCATTGTCCAGAGGCCGCGCATTGAGCGCACTGGGGTGGACCCCCATCGACCACGCACTCACGACTCCTTTGTCATCCCCCCAGGTTAGGTCGAAGTAGTCCGTGTCAACATCGTCTGGGCGGTGCTCCGGCTTGTGGAGACAGGCGACCGCGAGAGTCTTCCTTGTCAGGATCATTGCGTTCAGCGATGTGTAGGGAAAATCAGCAAGTAGTTTAGCGGTCCGACGATAAGCATTGATGACGTCGCCTTCTTCACGGCGCAGTTCGGTCATGAAGAGCCCGAAGTAGCGCTCACTATCGGTCTCGCCCCGGAATTCGTTCTTGAGATCTTCGTCTATATGCGGAAGCAGCAGGGCCGACTCGGGTAGCTCTCCGTTGTGGACGAAGGCCACCTGCCCTTGAGGACTCCTCGCGAGGAAGGGGTGGGTGTTACCGAGCTTGACGGCAAGATTTTCGGTAGCCCATCTCAAGTGCACGATTCCGGTTGCGGTGGCGTCATTGCGCATGGCCGCGTCGAACTCGTGCGAAAGATGAGCGGGATCAGCACCACGCACAACGTCAATCTCGTGGTTCGCATTGACCTTCGCATAGCCCCAACCATCGCAATGAATGCAACTCAGCTCGGCGAGTCGATGAAAATCGACCCCGAGGACATCACGCGGCGTGAGAGGAATCTCGCTCCGCCAGGCGAGCAGTCGACACATTGTCGTGCGTTCCTTCCTAGACCTTTTCGGCCACTCGTTTACCGAAGATGCCATTCGGGAATAGCGAGAGAACAACGATCACGAGGACGAAGGCGAGTGCGTCGCGATACGGGACGAGCCCCTCGGGTAGCCAGGTCTGCAGCGCGATCTCGATGGCGGCCAGGAGGTAGCCTCCAAGCACGGCGCCCGGCAGTGATCCGAGTCCGCCGATCACAACGACGACGAATGCCGCGAGGACCGGCTTCAGACCCATGAGCGGGTCCACGGAGCCACGCTGCATCACCCACAGGACGCCGGCGATGCCTGCAAGCAAGCCAGAGATGAGGAAGGCGACCGCAATGAGTCGCGATGCCCGAAAGCCCATCAGCCGAACGGTCTCGAAGTCATCTGCCGCTGCTCTGATGGCCCAGCCCCAGCGACTTCGATCGAAGAAGGTCTTTAAACCCACCAGACACACGAGTGAAGTCACGATCGAGATGGCCTGAATGATGGATATCTGCGCATTTGCGATAGGGATGGATCCCGTGAAGATTGACGGGACGGGCACTGCCTGTCCGCGAGCGGAGATGAAGTTTTGGAAGATGACTTGCAGCAGCATCGCCACGGCGAAGCTGGTCATAAGGAGGGTGGCTGGATTGGCGTTGCGCACAGGTCGAAAGGCGGTGGCCTCCATGATCACTGCGGCCAGCCCGCCGACCACAACGGAGGCGAGGACCGCCGCCCAGAAAGGGACGCCCAGCAGGATCCCGGCCAGGAGCGTGTATCCGGCAAGGGTCATCAATTCGCCGTGGGCAAAGTTGATCAGGCGCAGCACGCTGAAGACGACCGCTAGGCCAAGCGCGAGGAGCGCATAGGTTCCGCCAAGGCTGATGACGTTGACGACATAAGTGATGAGACCGTCCACGGCTATCAGCCCGCTCCGAGATAGAAGTTCTTGACGTCGTCGGAATTGCGAAGTTCCTCGGACGTGCCTGACAGGACTATGGAGCCATTGGCCATGGCGTATGCGCGGTCGGCGAAACTCAAGACCCGAATGACTTCCTGCTCCACGATCAGCATGCTCAGGCCCTGCTGCTTGAGGTCGTTAAGGAGCTCGTAGACCTTGTCGACAAGCGTCGGTGCGAGCCCAAGCGAAGGCTCATCGACAAGCAGGAGGTCAGGCTGTGACATAAGGGCCCGCGCGATGGCGACCTGCTGCTGTTCCCCACCGGAAAGGGTTCCGGCGGGCTGGTTGCGGCGCTCGGCGAGGATGGGAAGCTGCTGGAGCAATCTGTCATAGGTGTCCTTATCCCCCGATCCCTTGCGGGCGCCGAGCATGAGGTTTTCGTGGATGGTCAACTGGGGGAAGAGCTTGCGACCCTCGGGTACGAGGGTGAGTCCGCGAGCGACGATGCGTTCGCAGGCTACCCCTGAGATAGCCGCTCCCTTGAAGGAGATCTGCCCACTCGACTTCACCAATCCCACGATGGCGCGCAGCGTCGACGACTTGCCCGCCCCATTCGGGCCGAGGAGGGCGACAGCTTCGCCCTCCTCGACCCGCAGGCTGCAGTCACGCACGGCCCGGACCCCGCCGTAGTTGACGGAGAGAGACGTAACGTCAAGCAGAGTGGTCATGGTGCCTCTGTGCTCCTTATGCGGCCGGGACCGTGGCGGGATCAGGAGCGACGACCGCGACGAGGGTTCGCTCGCCGCCCGTGACCTCCACGAGAGTGATTTCGCGGATGGCCATTCGGTCGCCACCCTTGAATCCGATCGTGCCGGTGATGCCCTGAACGCCCTCGAGGTTGGTGATGGCGTCCTTCAGTGCCACGGAGTCGCAACTTTGTGCCTGTGTCACGGCAGCCTCGAGGATCTTGCCGAGCTCATAGCCGGTGATGGCGTAGATGGTCTCTGGATCCTTGCCGTACTTAGCGTTGTACTTGGCGTAGTACTCACCCATCGTGCCCTCGTTCTTGAGCACGCCTGCGGTGGTGTAGACGACTCCTTCAGCGGTTTCGCCGAGCGCAAGGGTGGTGGGAGAGTCGATTCCGTCGGTGCCAAGGACGGCCGCGGTGATACCTGCCCCTCGAATGGCCTTGAGGAATGTCGGAAAGTCAGGCTCGTAGGCAGGCGTCATGATGACGTCGGGCTGCGGGTTCAGGGCCTTGATCTCATCAGCGATGACATTAAAGTTGGGCTGCCCCATGGAGAAGGTCCCTTCTCCGACGACAGTTCCGCCGTTGGACTCGAAAGCTTCCTTGAAGTACCGGGGCAGATTCGAGGTGTAGGCGCTATCAGGCGAACCCAGCGTGTAGGCGGTCGTAAAACCTTGCTCTGTGGCGTAGTCAGCGAGTACTCGAGCCTGGGCGTTATCTCCGAAGGCATTGGAGAACATGAACTCACCAACTGCCATGGGGAGGACCGGGGACGATCCGAACCATGACATGGCCGGCACCTGCGCCTCCTGGGCGAGCTGACCGGCTGCGATCGATGGGTCGGCGTCGCCCGGTGTGATGAGGAAGCTGATGCCCTCGCCAAGCAGCTCTGCCGCCACGGTGGCCGACTGAGCTGCATCCGATCGGGTGTCCTTGATGATGGTCTCGACGGGGAACTTGCCGTCGATGCCTCCAGCGGCGTTGACCTCGTCGACCCAGATCTGGAATCCCTCCAGGTTGGGGACATCGACATACGCCAGGCCGCCCGTCTGCCCGGTGGCGATGCCTACCTTGACGGTGCAGGCCTCGCCCCCGCCAGCCGCTGAAGACTCAGGTGCGGCTGCACTGGATGCACCCGAGTCAGTGGACCCGGAGGATCCGCAGGCCGCGAGCAGAAGCGTGCCCGCTGCCACGGCGACCAGGGCCCCTGTCACCCTGCGGTGATATGAGCTACTCATTGTGATTTCCCTTCTGTGTGCCGGTGGCACCGGTAGGATCCGAAGCTGACGCGGATTCGCGCCAACCTAGGTAGGCGGCAGCAACCTGCGGTTGCGCCAAGACGGTCTCGGGCTCACCAAATGCGATGACAGCCCCGTAGTCGAGAACGGTGAGTGAGTCACACGCCGAACGAATGAGCGCCACGTCGTGGTCGATCAGGAGTATGCCCACCTCTGATTGCTGGAGCACGGACTGCAACTGGGTCAGAAGTTCGTGGGACTCTGCGGGGTTCATGCCGGCGGCTGGCTCATCCAGAAGCAGCACCCGTGGGTTTAACGCGAAGGCTCGAGCAATCTCCACGCGTCGTTGGTCGCCGTATGGAAGCTCAGCCGCGGAGCGATAGGCATGCTGCGCGACACCGAGAATGGACAGTATCTGCATACTGCGCCTGTCTGCGCGGTCTGGGGCCAACCCCGAGGAGATGCAGGCGACCGTGACGTTATCCACGACTGTCATCTCCTTGAAGAGGCGCACAGTTTGGAAAGTGCGACCAAGTCCCTGACGCGCGCGGCGCCACACGGGCTCAGATCCGATGGCCCTATCGGCAAGCATGATCGTGGCCGAATCGGGCTTGGTCAGGCCTGTGAGGCAATTGACCAAAGTCGACTTGCCAGAGCCGTTGGGCCCGATGAGGCCTGCAACTCTTTGTGCGTCGACCGTGATGGACACGCCGTTGAGAGCAACAAGTCCAGAAAACTTTTTGACCACGTCAGTCGCGGAGAGGACGACTGCCCCGGGCACTTGGCTGCGTCCGGCCAACCGGTCGGCACCCTGATCACGGGGGGGTGGGGGTGCCGACCTGTAGGCCAGCATTTCCTCGGGCTCGCGAAAGCCGAGGATGCCTTGGGGTCGGAAGTAAAGGGTGAGCAGGATGATGATTGCTAGTCCTGCATTGGTTAGGCCGAAGAACTCATTGGCATCGCCCACTCTCCGCAAGACCTCAACGACCAGGGTGACGACAATGGTCCCGACGATTCCGCCAGCGACAGATCCAGAGCCACCCACGATGAGCATCGTGAGCAGCGTTAGCGTCAGCGTGAAGTAGAAGTCCTTGGGCGAGAAAGCTCCGAGGAGTCCCGCGTATGCGGCACCCATGGCGCCGGCTACTGCTGACGAGATGACCCAGGCAATTAGTCGGGCGTACTGCACCCTCACCCCCGAGCTGGACGCCGCGAGTGCATCGTCGCGGGATGCGCGCAAATGGATCCCAAGCCGCGAATCGCGAAACACTCGAGCCACGATGACCGCGAGAATCGCGATGATTCCGGCCACGACGATCGACGTGTATCGCGGCACGCCGTAGAAGGTCTGGCTGCCACGCGTGAAGGGTTCGGCACCGACCATCACCCCGTGAAGAATGATCAAAACAGCGAGGGTTGCGATGGAAGCGGCATCACCTAGCCGTGCAACGACGAGCCCAGAGATGACACCAATGATGGTGGCCGCAAGGACGCCCCCGATCATCGCCTGCCAGATGGGCAGTTGGATGTCCTGCAGGCCCCCGGGTAGCAGGGGGAGCGAGGTGCGCTTGACGGCCGATGGCATGGCCAGGATGCCTGTCGTGTAGGCGGCGATCCCGACGAATCCCACGTGCCCGAAACTCAGGATGCCGCTGTTGCCACTGAAGATCTGCAGTGCCATGACGCCCGTAAGGAACACAAGGGCTGTCGTGACGAGTAATTGGGGTGCCGACGGCAGCGTACGACCGATGAGGACAACAGCAACCAGAAGGAGGGACCAGCCTGCTATCGAGACCAGGGTCCTGTTGCTGCGCGTGTTGATCATTCTGTGTCCCGAAGGATGTCCGACAACTCAGCGATAGAGCGATCGATCTCTTCATGGGTGGCGTAGTGGACAAACCCAAGTCGCAGGATGCCTGTCTCGACAGGCAGACCAAGGGCCTCCATGACGCCCTGGGCATAGAAGCTTCCATTCCAGGCGTAGATACCGCGACGATCAAGTTCGCGTGCCACAGTGCCTGGATCAGCCTTGGCTAGAAGTAGCCCGAATGTGCACACACGACTCCCAGGATCACCTGGTCCGAGAAGTGTCACCCCATCGACCGACCCGAGCCCAGCGATGAATCGACTAGCAAGTTGACTCTCATGGGCGACGATGTGGGCGTAGGCATCGTCGAGTTGATTCCCGAGATTTGGTCCAGTGCCCAGTGAGGCTAGGTACTCCACCGCGGCGCAGAAGCCCGCAATCGCTTCATGCGACAAGGTGCCCGTCTCGAAGCGATGGCCGGCCGGCACTTCTCCTGCCGGTCGGACTCGATCAGCAGGCAGGGAGGTCGCAAGATCGGGCCTTATCCACGCGAGGCCAAGATGCGGACCGAAAAACTTATAGGGCGAACACAGGAGCACGTCGCAGCCAAGTGCCCGGACGTCAATGCGCCTATGGGGTGCGTAAGCGACCGCATCGAACCATGCCAGCGCTCCGTGTGCGTGAGCCATGTCCGCAATGAGGCGACCGTGAGGAGTCGTGCCCACAGCATTGGATGCCAAGGTGGCAGCGACCACTCGGGTGCGCGGACCCATCATCGAGCCCAGGTGGTGCAGGTCGATATCCAGATTCGTGGTGACCTGGGCGGTGCGCACGACGAGATCAAGATCTTGGGCCAGGAGGAGCCATGGTGCGACATTGGCATCATGGTCGAGTTGTGTGACGACAATCTCGTCGCCTGGATGCAAGGTGCGGCCTACGGCTCGGGAGAGGCTGAAGTTGAGCGTCGTCATGTTGTGCCCGAAGGCAATGCCGGCAGGGTCACCGCCGACGAACGTGCCGGCGAGATTCCTCGCTCTGCCGATCAGCTCGTCGGTCTCGCGAGTAGCGGCAAACTCGCCCTCGATGTTGGCGTTGCTCGTGACGAGGTAGTCACGAATTCCATCAATCACGCGATCGGGGACCTGGGTTCCGCCCGGGGCATCCGCATAGATGATCGGCTTCCCAAGGGGACCGTTGCGCGAGAGCGCAGGAAACTGATGCCTTACAGACCTGAGTGGCTCGACCAGAAGCTCCGTGGTCATTTCGCAGGTGCCCAGCCAGGTCGATATGGCGTCCCGTTATCCCACAATGCTGCAGTGAGACCGACGGAGCTGACGAGGCCACGAACCTTGCCGTCGGCCGAAGTGGGGACCAGGAGCAACATCCCACCTGAGTACGCGGAGTCTGCGCGGTTGAGCGAGGCCGCCATCGCGTCGAAGGGCTGCACGTGAATGCCGTTCAGGCCAAGGCTCGGATACGTATCGGCGCAGATGATGAGGTCACCGCCCGGTCCGCTCAACCAGCCCAGAACCCCGATGAAGTGGCCGACGTTCCAATCGGGGGCAGGACCGGATGTATCCCCGGCCATCAGGGCGCCAACCATGAGGCCCGCATCGACGCGAGAACCCCACAGGAATCGGGTGGCGCTGTTGGCGATAACCAGTCCTTCGACGTTGAGCTCGGCCAAGCCGATCAGCAGATCCTTGACGCGATCTGCGGTCCACTCTCCGGTGACGGGAACTGCCGCCAGGCGCCCCTCGGAGAGCGTCGATGTGGCCACCATCAATCCCTCGGACGATGTTCCTGAGTCAACCTCAGCGTCATCGGTGCGAACTAGCTCGAGGACGTAGTCCGTTCGTCCGGCCTCGCCCGGGGGAAGGTCACTGGACTTTTGGACCACGCTCAGGAGGGAACTTGCAGCGAGGCCCACGTGGTCTTGCTCAAGTGCCTGTGAGTCCAGGGCACGCAGGGCAAGCGTGACCCAGAACGCCCCGCACAACTCGTTCTTCTGAGGTAGCTCGCGCTGGTGCTCCGAGAGGATGGCCTCAGCGCCGGGAAGCAGAGTCACGGTGAGGGCTGGGGCAGGCATAGGCGCAGCCTGGATGTAGGCATTGTTTCTGTCAAGTGATTTCCCACCAATTATTGTAACGATTCGTACAACGGTGGCAGCATCTGCCCGGAGTACCGTCGTGCCAACCGGTCGCGGATAGCCAAGGGAGAGGAACAAGTGACAGCAGCACAGCCAGCCTGGTCGCCTGAGCCGTTCTCCGCGCGCCTCCTTGAGCAGATGGACACGTTGACGGCAAGCGAAAAGCGCGTCGCCCGAGCCATCCTTGCCGACTATCCACTTGCCGGCCTTGATTCGGTCACGGCACTCGCCACAAAGGCGGGGGTGAGCGCGCCCACTGTCCTGCGACTGGCCACCAAGTTCGGGTTCAGCGGATGGCCGCAGTTCCAGGCAGTGTTGCGCGATGAGGTCTCTCAGCGCCTCGCCTCGCCGCTATCGATGTACGAGCAAGTGCGTGCGGCACCGCGGGCGGGCGCAGACGTGCGCGGCGGCGCTGTGTTTGTCGGCGCACTCAGTACGACGCTCGCGCGATTGAAGCCCGAAGTTCTCACAAGCGCGGTTGAGATGCTCGTTGATCCGCGGGCGCGCGTCCATGTGATCGGAGGTCGATTCTCTTCTGCACTGGGTACCTATTTCGCCACTCACCTCCAGCTGATCAGGCCACAGGTTTCATCCGTGTCCGAGATTCCGGTTCATCGCAGCAACGAGATGCTCGACCTGGGGCGCAATGACGTGGTGGTTGCCCTCGACTTCCGGCGCTACCAGAAGGACACCATCGACTTCGGCCACGCCGCCGCAGCCCGGGGAGCCAAGGTCATCCTCATCACCGATCCCTGGTTGTCCCCTTTGGTAAGCAGCGCTCGCCTGGTGCTGACGGTCGAAACCACCTCGCCGTCTCCCTTCGACTCGTTCGTCTCCGCCATGGCCGTTTTGGAGCTCCTCATCCATCGGATTGCTGAGTCGATGGGACACGAGTCACTTGATCGAATGCGCGCGCACGACTCCCTCAACCAGGAGTTCATGGTGAGCCAGGAGGACGGATGACGTCGGAAGTGGATGGAAGACTCGTCGTCTTGGAGCACTTTGGCCACATCCTTGGCGTGGAGTTTGATGTGCAGGATCTTCCGGGCGAGCGAGATCTCAACATCCGAATCCTCGCCGACACCGATGCTGTGCTGAAGATCTACCGTGAAGGCGACCGTGACTGGCTCCTCGCGCAAGATGCCGCACTCAGATGGCTCGAGGTTCACGAACTGCCTGTCACGCGAGTCCTCCACGAAGACCTGGTGCCGCTAGAAGGGGACCGAATAGCGCGGCTCGTCTCATGGGTCGAGGGAGTGCCATGGTCGATGGCAGTGATCGAGCCGCGTCATCTGAATGCGCTGGGGCACCTGGTGGCTCGGGTTGATCAGCGCCTTTCGACTCTTGCAGTGAGCGCCGATGATCGTGCCGTGCTGGAGCGCCCCTTCAGATGGAACATGATGCAGGCGAAGAATCTGATGAACTCGGTCGCGCTCATCACTGACCCGCATGTCAGGGACATATGCACGAAGGAACTGCATGAGTTTGTTGAGCGAATCCTGCCCGCCTTGCATCGTCTGCCCAGACAAGTCATCCACAACGATGCCAACGAAAACAACATCGTAGTTAATGGTGACGACCTCGCACTCATCGACTTTGGCGACATAGTGTGGGCGCCGCGCATCGTGGGTCTCGCGACGGCGATGGCCTACGCGGCGGCCACGCTTGAGGAGCCCCTTACCGACGTGATTCTCCTTGTCCGCGGATATCACCTCGCGTGGCCATTGTCGCCAGACGAGCTGGACCTCGTGTGGCCGCTCGTGCGCATGCGCCTCGTCATGAGTGTCATCAATGCGGCAGTTCAAAGCGAGGCCGACCCCGACAACGACTACCTGCTGATCAGTCAAGACACCGTGCCACGCCTGCTCATGCGTCTCTTCCGCGCCGATGACTACCTCGCTCTGTGTCGACTCAGGGAGGCATGTGGCTACGAGCCAAGCCCACGGGCGCATGTTGTGCGCCAGCACCTTCGAGGAGCACCTGCTGCCCCGGTCGTGAAGTGGCACAAAGCACGATGGATCGACTGGTCGTCAGGTTCGTCTGATCCCCGAACGAGTGCGGGCATCCTTCCGCTGCTCGAGGCTCATGACCTCGTCGCCGGTCACTATGGCGAAGATCGCGATGTCTATGCGGGTGCGACCTTCACCCATAATGAGCGCACCATTCACCTGGGCCTGGACCTCTTTCAGACTGTCGGCAGCGAGGTGTTCTCTCTTTACGAAGCGACCGTTGAGGCGGTCCAGGCGAGGCTCGATCACCTCGACTATGGGCACGTCGTCGTTCTTCGGCATCGCACGGACGACGGCACGCCCTTCTGGACGCTCTTCGGGCATCTCGACCCCGATTGCCTTGACCGCCTCCAGCCGGGGAAGCAGGTATCTGCCGGGGAGTGCATCGGCCGAATGGGCGGTGAGCCCCACAACGGAGGTTGGCCTCCGCATGTGCACGTCCAGGTGCTCACGGATCTTTGCGGGATGGGCACGGACATCTACGGGGTGGCACCTCGGCACGAGTCGACCCTCTGGCGCAGCCTGTGCCCTAACCCGAACCTCGTGGTTGGAATCCCACCCGAGGGTGGCGTCGCGTCTGACTCTCACCCCGAGCTCGGTGCAACCGAGATCGGCCGCCAGCGCGAGGTGCGCCTGTCGCGCAATCTCAGCCTTAACTTCCGTGAGCCCCTGCATATCGTTCGCGGGGAGGGCGCGTACCTCTACGACGCACAGGGTCGTGCCTACCTCGACCTGGTTAACAATGTGGCCCACGTCGGTCACGGCAACCCACATGTTGTCGCCGCTGGGGCCCGTCAGGCAGAGACGCTCAACACCAATACGCGCTTCCTCCACGACGCGATCGTCGAGTACGCGCGAAGTCTGGTGGCGACCCTTCCCGATCCACTCTCGGTGGTCTTCCTCGTCAACTCGGGCAGTGAGGCCAATGATCTCGCAATCAGGCTGGCCCACGCTCACACGCGTGCGCGCGGGTGGCTGACCCTGCGGCACGCGTACCACGGCCACACCGCAAGTGTGATCGATATCAGCCCCTACAAGTTCCTTGGTCGTGGCGGCCTCGGCACGCCCGCCCACGTGCGAGTGGTAGACCTCCCCGGGTCGGGTGAAGGTGTCGACATCACGGCAGCGCTTGATTCGCTCGATCAGCCGCTCGCTGCCTTCATCGCCGAAGGCATCATGAGTACCGCAGGCCAGGTGACGCTCCCGACTGGTTTCCTGGCACACGCCTACGAGGTGACGCGAGCGTCCGGCGGGGTATGCGTAGCGGACGAGGTGCAAATTGGCCTGGGCCGAGTGGGCGAGGCCTTTTGGGGGTTCCAGCTTCACGGAGTTGTCCCTGACATCGTCACGATGGGCAAGCCGCTTGGCAACGGCCACCCACTGGCGGCTGTCGTAACGACGCCGCAGATTGCGGCCTCCTTCCACAACGGCATGGAGTACTTCAACACGTTTGGCGGCAATCCTGTCAGCGCCACCATTGGTCAGGCGGTGCTTGATGTCGTGCAAGACTCGCGTCTGCAGGCGCATGCGCGAGATCTAGGCGACTACGTGCAAACCGAGCTCCGCGAGATGATGCTCCACGCGCCACTCATCTCCGACGTTCGGGGGCACGGGCTCTTCCTAGGCATCGAACTCAAGCGCGATGGCGAGCCGGCGACACACGAGGTCGCGGAACTCATCGAGTTTGCGAAGCTTCGCGGCGTGATGCTCTCGAGTGATGGCCCGGCACACAATGTCTTCAAGATCAAGCCACCAATGGTGGTGCAAAGATCCGACATGGACACGTTCCTCGAGGTGTTCCAGGAGGGTCTGAACGCCGTCAGCGGTTGAAGCCTCGCTTGCCTGGGATTCGACTAGGAAACGGGATCCGAATGCGGGCGTCGCGCGTCCGAAGGGGCAGACTGGCCCTGAGGAGGCGTCATGCCGGAGGCAGACCTGGAGTCGATTTTCGACTCCTATGCCGTGCCCGTACGCCGCTACCTCTACCGACGCCTCACCACTGCCGCGGACCCGGCCGCCACGGCCGACGACCTCACCGCGGATGTCTTCCTCATCGCCTGGGAGAAGCGCCAGGACATCCCATCGTCCGAACCCCTTCCCTGGCTGTACGCCGTTGCTCGACGCGTGCTCGCCAATCACCGCAGGCGCCGCACCGACGTACCCGTGGCTGATCTCGGTGCCCTTGATGCGATCGACGAGGGCGACCCGGCGGTGCTCGTGTGCGACGACGCCGTGCTGGTGACTGCCTGGCAGCGCCTCTCGCCGCGCGAGCGTGAGGTCCTCCGACTGGCCGCGTGGGAAGGGCTGTCGGGCGATGAGCTTGCCACGGCCCTGGGCATCGGAGTGGGCGGAGCCGGAGCAGCGCTCTCGCGCGCCCGGGCCCGCCTGGCGGAAGAGATTTCCGCGGCCGACGTGCAAGAAGCGCCCGCTCGCTGACATAGGCAGGGTGGAGGTGTCCACCATGACCGATCAGACCCCGCAGGACCCGCAGGAGCGGCTCGCCGCCGTCGACCCCGCAGCATGGGCCCCCGACCCCGACATTGCCGCCATCCGCGCGAAGGTGCTCGCCGAGCCCGCCCCCAACGTCGTGCCGCTGAAGCGCCGCCGCACGGCCTACGTCGTCGGTGCTGTGGCCGCGGGTGTCTGCCTGCTGGCGGGCACCGCCGTTGCTGGTGCTGCCGTGAGTCGCGTGACCGCTCCATCGAGTGAGACGGTGACTGCCGCTGCGCCCACTGTCGAGGATGCGCTTCCGGTCATCGGTGCCGCACCCAACTCCCCGCAGATGGCCGCCGTTGGCGGACAGAACGGCGGCGCTGCCCCGATGGGTGCACCTGAGGCAATGTCGGCGCGGCCTGCCGACGCCAAGATGGCGATCTGGCCCGGGTGGGGATCGACGTTCGAGCCCGACCCGTCACTGCCCAACGAGTCGGGCACCGCGACCGGCTACCGCCTGACCTCCGAAGGGATCGACGCCACCGCCCTTGCCGCGCAGCTCGCCAAGGCCTTCGGCATCAAGGGAGAGCCTCGCGAGGAATACGGCTCGGTCGTCATCGGCTCCAACGACGGCAGCGGGCCGATGATCTACGTGAGCAATGACGCGCTGGTGTCGTGGTCTTTCTCCGATCCCACGAGGAACCCGTGGAACTGCGGGGTGACTCCGGTGCCCGAGCCGATGCCCGCGGAGTCCGATGGCAGCGCGACGACGTCCGATCCTGGCAAGCCAGATGTCGCGGCGTGCGATCCGGCCAACCAGCCCATCAGCGAGCAGGACGCCGTACGCGCGGCCCGCAAGATCCTGGCCTCCGCGGGAGTCAGCGAGGACGTTGCCAACGGCATCGACGTCGAATGGGAAGCCGGCACCGACGGCATCACGACCTGGGCGACCGCATGGCAGCGCGTGGGCGGCAACCGCACGCAGCTCAGTTGGTCCTTCACCTTTGACGACAAGGGCGTGCTCTGGGCCTACGGATTCGCCGCCGGCCTGGAGCCGGTACCGGCCTACCCGATCGTCGGTGCCTACACGGCGGTGCTGCGCTCTCAGGACCCGCGCTTCACCGCCTTCGGTCCGACTCCCCTGGACTACGGCGGCGTCGTGCCGATGGCCGAGGCCCGGGGCACCGTGGCAGGCAGTGCGGTGTCGAGCGATACCGCGGTCTCGCCATCGACCAGCGATGGGCCGAGTGTGCCCGCTGGGGATCCAGGCAAGGTCCAGGTGTGGTGGGACCCGATCACGGTGACCGGTGCCGAGCCGACTCTCGCGCAGTACTGGCAGGCCGACGGGACGCTGCTGATCCTCCCGGCGTATCGACTGACGACGGCCGACGATCGCGGCACGTGGGCGGTCATCGCCGTTGATGAGTCCGCCGTCCAGTGGGTCAACCCGAACGCCGGATAGGGTGCTGGGGCTGCGACCGCAAGGTGGCAGCGAGGAGGGATGGCCGAGCGGCCGAAGGCGACGGTCTTGAAAACCGTTGAGGCGTAACCCGTCTCCGTGGGTTCAAATCCCACTCCCTCCGCCGAGTGGGCTGCTGGTGAGCGTGCCTAGTGGATGCGTTCGATGACGCCACGACGCGTGTAGATCTCGCGTGCGGCGACAAGCACGGCGAGGATGAGCACGCACACGAGTTCCGCCGCCAGGGCTGGCACTGCCAATGCGAGCGGAATGACGAGGAGGATCAGCACGGCGGCGGCGGGCAGTGGCCACAGGATTCGCCTGCGCATGATGAAGCGGATGATGGCCAGCGTCACCAGGAAGAGCGCGATGCCGCTGGGCAGCAGGACTGCCTCGATCAGGGGCAGCGGATCGTCGGGGTCGGCCGATGCGGATTTGAGGCCCAGAGCCATGAGGATGACGCCGATGACAAGGAAGACGTGCAGGTAGGTGTAGATCATCCGGGCGGCGATGACCCGTCGGTGCAGGGGTAGTGCTTCGAGGAACGCCGCCCCCTGGTGGGCAACCACGTCGAAGTACTGCCACCAGAGCGCGGCGACGATGCCGACGCCGAGCACAATCGCGACAACCCCATACCAGCCGAAGGGGTCATCGGCTGCACCGAGGCCAATCGAGATCAGCGACGCGCCCAGCACGATGAGCATGAGCAAGGAGAAGCGCTCGTCGGCGTGTGCGGATGAGAACTGCCAGGATCGGTCGTCAGTGGCGAATGGGGACGCGTAGGCAAGGACGAGAGCGATGCACACGGCGGCCAGACTCAACGTGCTGGGGCCAAGGATGGCTGCGGCGAGGACGGACAGGGGCAGCAGAGCCTGGAGGGCGGTCATGCGGATGACGCCGCGGCGCATGGCGGGGTCTTGAGCCGTGGCAAGGAAGTAGTCGCCGACGTAGAGCAGGAACAGGGCCCCGTAGATGACGGCCGCTGGCAACGCCAACGTTTCCGAGGCGTCGGGCACCAGCATGCCCAGCGCGATGAGCAGCGACATTGCTCCGATGATGATGAGCCGGCGCGGGATCCCTCCCTCGCTGTAGTCCTCTGCGCGGTGAGCATTGCCGACCCAAGCGAAGCCCACCCAGGCCGTCCACAGCAGGAGGAACAGCACCAGCCCGTTCAGGATGCCGCGCGGTGTGAGGTCTTCCTCGATGAGGTGCGTGATCTGCCCCAGAACGAAGACGAAGACGAGATCGAAGAACAGCTCGAGAGGCGCTACCGGAGTTATGTGGGCGTGCCGATGAGAGTCTTGCTTCCCCTCGCTGCCCTCGGCCATGGCTCCTGAATCCCTAGGTCGGCGTAAGTGTAGGGGCGCAAACCTGTTGCTAAGGGACTCGTTGCCACCCCATACTGCCCGCAACGCCTCCGATGGGAGTCCCCATGCGACGCACCCTCACCGTCCTGCTTGCCCTCGGTCTGCTCCTCACACCTTGGGGCATAGCCCAGGCGGTCGAACAGCCCCCCAAGCCAGGATCGCCGTGCACGAAGGTCGGGCAGATCCATGAGAGCAATGGCGTGGTCTACAAGTGCGTCAAGAAGAAGAAGAAGCTCGTCTGGATGGTGGTAAGCACGGGTGGCGGCGGCACGGGAGGCGGCACCGGCGACCCCCTCAACCAGCCTGTGCCGGCGAACGGCAAGTGGATCGTGGGCCCGGGATTCCCCAACGACATGCCCCCGCGGCGTTGGAAGGGAGAGCCGTCGTGGTTCATCTCCAATTGGGATGTGCCCACCGCCCAAAAGATCGGACCCGCGTGTCCGCAGTATCCGCTCACGCACCTGGCCACTGATCTGGCTGCCCTTGACTCGATCACGCCGCAGGGCTTCATGCAGCCCGGTGCGCACAACATCCCCGTGCCGCACATGTACTACAACACGGGC
>JBJTIQ010000214.1:0-3538 GCA_046095085.1 Actinomycetota bacterium
GCCCTCAGGCCCAGGTTCCCTCCAACCGCCCGCTCGGGCCCGTCGGGCAGCCCTGGGTCCAGCCCCGGGCTGTCAACGGGGCTGCCGAGGGCTCCCTCGTCTTCGAGCAGGCTCAGCGGGGCAATCGCACCTACAAAAAGGTCCCCCGAGGTGTCAGCCTCCGGTGAATGGGAGTCCCGTATTCCATCCGCCGGGTGCACTCCAACCTCGACCACCTCAGACGCAACAGCCAAGTCGATGGACAATGGCCTAGCGTCGCCCAGCCCGATGGGGTCGGCAGACAACAGGATGCGAGGCTCAAAAGCCTCCAATCGCAAGACCTTGGGATCACGGCCCGCCACAGTGCAGTGAATTGCGCTCGTTTTTCGGGACGAAGGTTTATGGCCAACCGCCTCCAACAACAAGCAGGTTCTTCTAGCGTGTCGGCGAGGGGTGCATCTCACTCCCCTGGTGGTTCTGGGAAGGGGAATTCCTGGCGGGATGACTTTCCCCAAAGATTTGTCGGATCTCTGGTCCCGTTTCCTGCCAGCGTCGGCCCTCCATGGTGTTGCCAAGCACCATGCAGGGCCAGCCCTTCGGCCCACTCCAGCTGGCCGAGATCCGCGGCCTGCTCCGCGACCATCCCGACTGGAGCCGCTACCAGCTCAGCCGGGCCCTGGCCCGCCAGTGGCGCTGGCATGGCTCCAATGGCCAGCTCAAGGACATGGCCGCCCGAACCCTGCTGGGCAAGCTCGCCCTTCGCGGCTGGATCCAGCTGCCCGCCTTGCGGAGGGCTTCCCCCACCCGCAGCGGTCGAAGACCCCCGCCTCTCCCGGAGGCCCTGGGCTTGGATGAGTCGCCTTGGGCTGGCCCGCTGGGCGACCTGCTGCCGCTGCACATCCACGAGGTCAGCAGCCCCGGGGACCGTGCGGCCAGGGCCCGGCTGGAAAACGGCCTCCATCGGCATCACTACCTGGGCTACCAGGCCCGCGTCGGCGAGAACCTCCAGTATTGGGTGAGTTCCAGCACGGGCCGCCCGCTGGCCTGCGTCGCCTTCGGGGCCGCCGCCTGGCAGTGCGCCCCGCGGGACCGGTGGATCGGATGGACCCCCGCCCAACGCGCCGCCGCGTTGCCGAGGGTCGTCAACAACACCCGCTTCCTCATCCTCCCCTGGGTTCGTGTCCCCCACCTCGCCAGCCACGTGCTCGGCCGCGTCGCCGCGCGCGTCGCGGCGGACTGGGAGGGCAAGTACCGCCATCCCATCGAGCTGCTGGAAACCTTCGTCGACCGCAGCCGCTTCGCCGGCACCTGTTATCGGGCCGCCAACTGGGTGCGGGTCGGACAAACCAAGGGCCGGGGCCGGCAAGGCCCCGGCGGAGTGCTTTCAACCCCCATCAAAGATGTCTACCTCTACCCCCTCCATCCCGACTGCCGCCACCGTCTCTGCACCCCAGCCCAACCTCCACGAGCTCCTCGGCGAAGTGGGGCTGGACCCGGAGGACCTGGGCAGGTGGTTGGAGGAACTGCGGGAGGCCCTGCAGAAGATCCGTGAAAACCCCGCACAGGACGCCGGGTTCACCGAGGAGTCCATCCGCCTGCGTTGCCGGGAACTGGAGCGGCGCCTCCTTGCCGACGCCTTGCAGAGGCAGGCGGACCGCGTGGCCGTGACGTGCCCGAAGTGCGGCGACGTGCCGTTGACCGACCGGTGGCGGCAGAAGAGCCGGCCGTTGCGGACCCTCTCGGGCCCGATGTGCGTGACCCGGACCGGCGGGTACTGCAAGAAGTGCGACGCCTTCTGGTATCCGGCCGACGCCCGGCTGGGCTTGTCGGGTGGGTCCACCGCATCGCCGTTGCTTCGGGAGATCAGCGCCTTGTTGGTCAGCAAGATGCCCGCCGAGCAAGCCGAGGAGATTTCGCAGCGGGTTTGCGGGATCCGCCTGAATCACGCAAGCCTGGCCCGGGATGCGCGCCGGCAAGGGGACCGGGCCATCGAGATGCTTCCCGGGCTCCAGGCCCGGGCGGCCTGGACGACCCAGAAGCCGCTCCAGGGCGAGGTCGAGCCGAAGCCCTTCACGTTGGTCCTGCAGATCGACGCATGGAACATCCGGGAACGGGACCATTGGAACGAGACCGAGGCGATGCGCGCGTCCGATCCGTCCTTCTCCCGCTGGCATTGGGTTTACGTGGCGACGGTGTTCCGGTTGGACCAGCGATGCGTCACCGGGCAGCCCGGGAAGCATCGCGCGGTGATCACCGAGCGCAGCCATGTGGCCACGCGCGAGGGCATCGAGACGATGACCCGCCAGCTTCACGGCGAGGCGGTCCGCCGCGGCCTGGCGACGGCGGAGCGGGTGCTGATCATCGCCGACGGGGCGGTGTGGATCTGGAACGCGGGCAAGGACCGCTTTCCGAACGCGGTGCAACGGTTGGATCTGTTCCACGCCAACAGCTACCTCTGGGCGGTTGCCCATGAGCTTCACGGTGCCGGAAGCGCGGCGGCCCGCCAGTGGGTCAAGCCCCTGCTCCGGCAGGTGAGGGAGGACCGGACTCCGGCGGTGATCACCGAGTTGAGGGAACTTCTGCCCACCCTCACCGAGGCGCAGGCCAAGAAGGTTCACACGACGGTGGAGTACTACACGAACAACCTCCACCGCATGAAGTACGCGGAGGGGGAACGGCGCCATGAGCCGGTGGGGTCCGGCGCGATCGAGTCGACGTGCCGGCAGCTCCAGTGCCGGATGAAGCGGTGCGGCCAGTTCTGGACCCAGCCCGGGGACGAGGCGTTGCTGACGCTCGGCACCTTTTGGAGGAACGGATACTGGGAGAAGCTTTTCCCGCACGCCGAACTGACCAGCGTCTCAAGAAATTGATCCTTCGCGCCCAGCGTTCTCGCAAACACCCCGTGGGGAGTGAGATGCACCCCCGCCCTGATGGGACATGGTTCCCTCCTTGCTCGGCGCGGGGAACGTCCATAGCCTCGCCGCCGGCCGGCACTGGGCCGGGCTTGAGCAAGAGCATCTTCATCCTATGGCAAAACGTTCCGTGCGCGACCTCGACGTCGCCGGCAAGCGCGTGTTCATGCGGGTCGATTACAACGTCCCCATGGAGGAAAAGGACGGCCAGATGGTCATCAACGACGCCACCCGCATCAAGGAGACGTTGCCCACGTTGGAGGCGCTCATCGCCCAGGGCGCTCGGATCATCCTCGCCGCCCACCTCGGCCGCCCCGACGGCAAGCGCGAGCCCTCGATGAGTCTCCGGCCCGTGGCCAGCAAGCTCTCGGAGATGCTCGGCAGGCCCGTGGCCTTCGTGGACGAATGCGTGGGCGAGAAGGCCGAGGCCGCCGCAAACGCCCTGGCCAACGGCGAGGTGCTCCTCCTGGAGAACGTGCGCTTCCACGCGGAGGAGGAGGACAACGATCCCGTCTTCGCGGCGCGCCTCGCGCGGCTGGCGGACGTCTATGCCAACGACGCGTTCGGCGCGGCCCACCGGGCCCACGCCTCCACCTGCGGCGTCGCCCGCATCGTCCGCGCCTGGGGCGGGCCCTGCGCCGCCGGCC
>JBJTIQ010000215.1:0-4146 GCA_046095085.1 Actinomycetota bacterium
ATGACGGGCTACACGAGCCTGGTCTCCGCCTGTGTCTACGGCGGCATCATCGCCCTGGTCGCCTCGTTCTACAGCGTGCGTCTCAGCGTGGTGCTGTCGCTCGTCGCCGGGGTGTCGGCGTTCGTCGCGGTGGTCGTCGAGCCCTATCCGCTGGCCGGCGCCATCTTTATGGGACTGCTGGCCGGCGGGGCCGCACTCTCCGCCAGGCGCGGACTGCACAGCGCCGCGCTGATCGTCCCGCTCGCTATCTCACTCGTCCTCACTGCACCGCCATCGATCACCGGAGTGGACTCCGCTTTCGCGACGGGCCTCATCGCGGCGGCCGTGATGGCAGGAAGCGGCCTGTGGGTCACGCTCGTGTCGAGGCTCGTTCTTGGATCCACTGCGCCGCGCCTGCCGCGCCACGAGCATTCCCGCAATGGGTCGATCGCCTACGCCCTCGTGATGGCGAGCGTCATCGGCATCGCGACCTATGTGGTCTTGGCCGTCTATCCGGTGGACCGCGGCGGCTGGCTGATCCTGACACTCGTGGTCGTTCTCCAGCCATCGACGAAGGACACCGTCAAGAAGACCCTCCAGCGGCTGGGCGGCACCATCGCCGGCCTGGGCATAGCGCTGCTCATAACCCTGGTGGACCTGCCGCTGTGGGCCGACCTCCTCGGCAGCGCGGTGCTGCTCTACATCGCCCTTGCCGTGCAGTTCGTGTTGCGACTGCCCTACGGCATCTACGTGATGTTTCTGACTCCGGCGATCCTGCTCATGAACGTCAAGGCCGCTGATGCCCTTGACCTCGCCACCAAGCGTCTAGAACTGACCGCGGTCGGAGCCGCCATTGCGATCGCGGTGGCGTTCATCGCCAAGATCGTGCTCATCGAGCTGCATCGCCACCGCGCCACACCGCCCGGATGATGGGCACGCCGGGTCGGTAAGCCAGGTGCACGTGTGACGGCGCGTCAAGCGCGATGAGATCCGCACTGCGCCCCGGAGCAAGCACCCCGACGTCGTCGCGACGCAGTGACGCAGCACCGCCGGCCGTAGCAGCCCACACCGCTTGCGCAGGAGTCAGCCCCATCTCGCGCACCGCCAGGGCGATCATCAGCGGCATCGAGGTCGTGTACGACGATCCCGGGTTGCAGTCGCTCGCGATCGCGACGGTCACGCCTGCGTCCCACAGTCGCCGCGCCGGCGCATAGACCGACCGTGTCGAGAATTCAGCGCCCGGCACGAGCGTCGCGACCGTGTCGCATCCCGCCAGCGCTTCGATGTCGTCGTCGCCCAGGTGAGTGCAGTGGTCGACGGAAGCAGCGCCCATCTCGACAGCGAGGCGCACCCCTGCGCCCTGGGTGAGTTGATTGGCGTGAGCGCGCAGACCTAGGCCCTTAGCCTTGGCCGCCTCAAGGATGCGGCGCGCCTGGTCGATGTCGAAGGCGCCGCGCTCGATGAAGACATCGGCCCACCTTGCGTGCGGGGCACATGCGTCGAGCATCTCCCCGCACACCAGGTCGACGTAGTCGTCCGGTCGCTCGGCGTATTCGGCCGGCACGACGTGGGCCCCGAGGAATGTCGTCTCCTCCGTCACCGTGCGCGCCGCCACCAGCGAGCGCTGCTCGTCGCGCACCGTCAGCCCGTAACCGGACTTCGCCTCCAGGGTCGTGGTGCCCTGGCGCAGCGCTTCGGTCGAGAGTCGCCGGGCATTGGCGGCCAGGTCAGCGTCGGTGGCTGCACGGGTGGCAGCGACGGTCGTGCGGATGCCGCCCGCGGAGTAGGGCGTGCCGGACATGCGAGCGTCGAACTCGGCAGCTCTATCGCCCGCGAACACCGGGTGCATATGGGCATCGACGAAGCCCGGGAGAACGGCCGCTCCGCCCATGTCGTGGGCGACATCGACGTCGGGGAACTCGGCGGCCGGCCCTATCCAGGCCACGCGACCGTCGACGGCTACCAACGCCGCATCCCGCAGGATGCCGAGCTGGCCTTCGCCCAATGTCGGGTCGGCGGTGCATAGCTCGCCGATATTGGTCCACCCGACGACGCTCATGACGCCACCACCGCGCGAATAGCACTGTCGAGTTCGGCCGCCACGTCAACCGACACGTGAGCGCGATCGTGCACGCGCTCCACACCCGCCACGACGACGGTGCGCACATCGGACGCTGTGGCGGCGTAGACGACCGCGTCGATCGCATTGGCCGCGTCATGACCGGCGAGCCGCACGGTCGAAGCATCGACCTCGATGAAGTCAGCGGGCGCACCCACCGCCAGGCCTGCGTCGGGCAGCCCGAGCGCCGCGCTCCCGCCTGTGGCCATGGTGGCCAGGAGCTCCTCGCCCGTGAACGTGCCGCGGCGCCGACTTCCGAGGCGCTCGTCCATTTCGATGGCGCGCGACTCCTCGAAGGGATCGATCACCGCGTGGCTATCGCTCCCGAGGCACAGGGCAGCACCTGCGTCCCGCAGGGCCGGGATCGGTCCGATGCCGTCGGCAAGGTCGCGCTCGGTCGTGGCGCAGACGCAGACGTGACTGCCGCCGAGGGCGTGCACATCGCTCTCGGTCAGGTGGGTCGCGTGCACCGCGGTGAAGTCGTCCCCGAGTGCGCCGGCATCGAGCAGCACCGCCACAGGGGATCGTGCGTAGGCCACGCGACACTCGTCGTTCTCCCGCGGCTGCTCCGACACGTGCGCATGCAGGGGGACACCTCGTTGACGCGCGCACTCAGCGGCCAGCGTGATCGCATCGGGCGGCACCGCGCGTACGGAATGGATCGCCAGGCCGTGGGTGACGAGTCCGGAGGGCGCCAGTGCCGACGTCCGCGCCGCCCACGCCTCTGCGGAGCCGTCGCTGAACCGCACCTGGGTGGCGTCGGGCGCAACGCCGGGGCCGCCCTGGAGGTAGAGCGTGTCGAGCAGCACGAGCCGGATGCCGGCATCCTCTGCCGCGGCCGCCAGCGCCGCCGACATCGCATTCGGCTCGTCGTACGACGCACCCCCCGGTGCGTGATGGAGGTAGTGGAACTCCCCCACAGCGGTGTAGCCGGCAAGGAGCATCTCGGCGAAGACGGCACGGGCGAGTGCGTGGTAGCCGTCCGGCGTCAAGGTGGCGGCCGCGGCGTACATCTGATCGCGCCACGCCCAGAAGGAGTCGCGCCCGCGGTGCGTGCGGCCCCGCAGCACGCGATGGAATGCGTGCGAGTGCGCGTTGACCGCGCCGGGGATGACGATGCCTGACAGCACCCGGGCACCCGAGGGCGCGTCGAGGTCGAACTCAACGCGCGTGAGCACTCCGCCAGAAGATTCGAGGACGACACGGTCGCGCACACGTCCGTCGATGACGGCACGGGTGGCCCACCACGTCGTCATTGCGGCAGGGTATCCGCGGTCAGCAGATCGGCGAGCACATCGGCGAGCGCCGCACCGCCCGTCTCGCAGTCCGCATCGTCAGCGAACTCCTCCGGCGAGTGCGAGATGCCGGTGGGATTGCGCACGAAGAGCATGGCGGACGACACGCCGGCCTCGGCGAGCACGCCCGCGTCGTGGCCGGCCCCGGTCGCCAGCAATGGGGCACCCGGCAGGAGACCGGCGACGTGCTCCGACAGGGTGACGTCGAAGTACTGCGCGGGCGTGCGGGACTCCTCGGTCACGCGGACGCTGATGCCGTCGGTCGCGATATCGCGCGCAATGGCCTCGAGCAGGGCGTCGAGGGTCTCTTCGTCCTCGGCCCGGGCATCGAGCCAGCCGGTGACATGAGCGGGCACGGCATTGACGGCGTTGGGAGTGCAGGCCACCTTGCCGATCGTGGCACGCGCCGCGCGCGTGGGCATGTCGAGTGCGGCCGCCTCGGACTGCGCGGCGAGCACCAGCCGGGCGAACGCGATCATGGGGTCACGACGATCCGCCATGCGCGTCGTTCCCGCGTGATTGGGCTGACCGGAGATGTCGATGCGCCAGCGACCGTGGGGAAGGATCGCCGTGCCGACAGCGAGCGGTTGCTGAAGGTCGATGAGTCCACGCCCCTGCTCGACGTGGAGCTCGACGAACGCGCCGATGCGCGACAACCGGTCGGGGTCTGCTCCGAGCGATCCTGGATCGCGCCCCGCACGCGTCAGCGCCTCGGCAAAGGTGACCCCGTCGGCGTCGCGCAGGGCCAGAGCG
>JBJTIQ010000216.1:0-4465 GCA_046095085.1 Actinomycetota bacterium
ACGACCGCATCGGCACGTGGCTCAAGCCCGAACTCGACTGGCTGCGCGACCTGCAGCGGCACGACGTCCCGATCTTCGCGATTTGCTTCGGTGCGCAGGCGCTTGCACGCGCGCTCGGTGGGTCGGTCGCACCGGGTCCGCGCGCGGAGATCGGCTACACGTGGATCAACTCCGACGACCACGAACTCGTGCCAAACGGCCCGTGGTTCCAGTGGCACTACGACCGCTTCACCGTGCCCCCTGGCGCCGTCGAGATCGCGCGCAATCCGCGTGCGTCGCAGGCCTACGTGATCGGACGCTCGCTCGCCGTGCAATTCCATCCCGAGGTCACGCCCGCGTGCCTGGAAGGCTGGCTCGTCGAGGGCGGCGACGCGGAGGCGAAGAAGGACGGGGTCGACCCGGGCGAGCTGCTGGCCGGCACGGTGCGCGAGGAGCCGGCCGCCGTGCAGCGGGCCCACGCGCTCGTGGACTCCTTCCTGGACCGGGTCGCCACCCGGCCCTGACCGGGTCGCCACCCGTCCCTGACCGGGTCGCCAACCGTCCCTGACCGGGTCGCCACCCGGCCCTGCCCCGCCGCGCCTCCGCGGGCCCGCACATCGCACAATCGGGTTGTGATCTCCGTACGCCGCGCCGCCGCCCTCGCCCTCCCCCTCGCCCTGTCGACCACCGTCCTGGTCGGTTCCGCTGGAGCGGCCGACCCGCCGGCCTCGGTGGAGGCGCCCGCTCCCGGCACGTGCTGGAACCTCACCTACGAGCAGGCGGCCAAGGGCACCTACACCGGCGTACCCGTGGCGTGCACTGAGTCGCACACCGTCGAGACCGTCATCACGCTCGAGGTGCCGAAGGGCATGGCCGCGGAAGGCAATGACAGCCGAGAGCTTGTGGCGTGGCTCGATCCGCAGTGCCAGACCGAGGTGAACCGCTACGCCGGCATCTCCGATCCGGAGACGACCGCCCCGGGCACACGCACGTGGTACTTCTGGTTCACCCCGACGCAGAAGGACTGGAAGGCCGGCAACCACTGGGTGTCGTGCGCGGCGGGCTCGGTGCCGGTGTCGATGAACAAGGGCCCGCGTACCGTTCCGGTCACCAACTCGATTGCCAACTCGCCCGGCCGCAACAAGGAGCGGACGTTCAAGACCGACGCCTACGGGCTGGGCAGATACGTCGCTCGCAAGCCCCTCACCGACATGGCGGCCAACACCTACCCGGGCACCACAGGACTGCAGAAGATCGCGTGGAAGTTCTGCAAGAAGACCGTCGGGTCGGACAAGTACTTCTGGTACGGCCCCAGCGAGAAGGAGTGGTACGAGGGCTGGACCGCCATCCAGTGCTACGCCACGGGCAAGAAGTAGGACTAGGCCACGAGGATCGCGCGGTCCCCTGGCACCAATCGATCGTGGCGGCTACTTCAGCGAGACCTTCACGGGGAAGCGCTTGATGCCGTTGACGAAGTTCGACCGAAGGCGCTCGACCGGGCCGGTGCGCTCCATCGAGTCGATCCGCGACAGCAGATCCTCAAACATGATCGTGATCTCCAGGCGTGCCAGCGAATTGCCCAGGCACATGTGCGGCCCGCCACGGCCGAAGGCCATGTGCTCATTCGGCTTGCGCGTCACGTCGAAGTCGTAGGGCCGCTCGAACATCGCCTCATCGCGGTTGCCCGAGGCAAACCACACGACCACCTTGTCGTCGGCCTTGATGTCCTTGCCATGCATCTGCAGGTCACGAGTCGCTGTGCGGCGGAAGTGATAGACGGGGCTTGCGTAGCGCAGGAACTCCTCGACCGCCCACGGGATGAGCGAGGGATCCTCCTGCAGGCGGCGCATCTGGTCGGGATTGTCGATGAGATTGTTCATGGTGTGGCTGATCGTGTGTCGCGTCGTCTCATTGCCGGCCACGACGAGCAGCAGGAAGTAGGCGTGGAAGTCATCCTCGCTGAGCGGCTTGCCGTCAATCGGCACCCCGTTGGCCAGCGATGAGACGAGGTCCGTGCCCGACTTCCCAAGGCGCTGGCGCTTGAGCTCGTCGCCGTAGGCCCACACCTCGAGGGCGGCGGGCGAGCGGAAGGGCAGCATCCGATACTTCTCCGACTCCGGGTCGGAGGCCAGCACGTCGGCGTGCTCGGGGTCGGTGTTGCCGACCATGCGGTTGCCCCACCAGATGAGCTTGGGGATGTCGATATCGGGTACGTCGAGCATGCGCGCGAGCACCCGGATCGGGAAGTCGGCCGCCACTTCGGCGACGAAGTCGAACTCGCCTTTGGCGAATGCGGCGTCTAGCGTGGATGCGGTCAGGCCGCGCAGGAAGGTCTCATAGCCAGCGAGCGCTCGGGGCGTGAACTCCCCCTGCATGAGCTTGCGCAGCGCGCGGTGACGCTCACCGTCGGTCTCGAGCATCGACTTGCGCACACGCAGCTGCTCGTCGTCGAGCTCCTCGAGGTTGACCGCGCCGCGCTCGGAGGAGAAGGTCTCGGTGTCGCGCAGCACGTCGACGATGTCGTGGTAGCGCGTGACCGACCAGAAGCCCTTATTGCCATCGGTTTCGGCGTCCCAGTGCACGGGATCCTCGGCGCGCAGCGCGTCGAAGGTGGCCCACGGCGGGCCAGCCTCGAAAGGGTCGAGATCGGCCAGGGTGATGTCGCTCTTCACGGACATGGACGCCTCCTTCGCGCCGGCCCCGAGATCGTTCGGGCCCGAACCATCTCGGATAGTGCCAGATGTTTGGGCCCGAACGGAAGCGAATGCCACACTTCCCGCATGGCCGGCCCCCACACCCTCGCCGAGACCGAGCGCCAGGTGGCCGACCGCCTCGGCGACCTCACCCTCGACTACGAGGCCATGGCGGTGGTGTCCAACCTCTTCCGGGCCGCCAATGCCGTGCGCAATCACCTCGAACGCACGGTCCTGGCCCCGGCCGACCTGACGTGGACCGCGTTCGTCGTGCTGTGGGTCGTGTGGATCTGGGATCGCGTGGAGACCCGCACCATCGCCGCGGAGGGCGGCTTCTCCAAGGCCACGCTCTCCGGCGTACTCGCCACCCTCGAGGGTCGGGGCCTTGTCGAGCGCTCCCGCAGCGAGTCCGATGGCAGGCTGGTTGACGTCAGTCTCACAGCCGAAGGCCGCAAGCTCATGCGCTCCCTCTTCCCGAAGTTCAATGCGGAGGAGCGCGAGATCACCCGTCACATCGATGACCTCGGCAGCGCGGCCGCCGTGCTACGCGCACTCACCCTCGCCACCGAATGATCGATGTCGCCGTCGTCGGCGGGGGGATCGTCGGCCTGGCTCTCGCCGACGCGTGGCTCGCTGCGCACCCGGGCACACGGGTCGTCGTCTTCGACAAGGAAGACCGGCTCGCCGAGCATGCGTCGGGCCGCAACTCCGGCGTGCTCCACGCGGGGTTCTACTACGCGCCCGACTCGCTCAAGGCCCAGCTCACGCGACGGGGCAACCTCATGCTGAAGGACTTCTGCGCCGAGCGCGGCGTCGCCGTGCGCGAGACCGGCAAGGTCGTCGTCACGACGTCGCCCGAGCAACTGCCACGACTCGACGACCTCTACGCGCGGGGGCAGGCGAACGGCGTTCCGCTCGAGATGGTCGACGAGGCGGGCCTGCGCGAGCTAGAGCCACTCGCCCGCACGCACGAGCGCGCACTCTGGTCGCCCTCGACGGCCGTGGCCGACTCACGCGCGGTGGTCGAGGCGCTGGCCGACCGGGTGCGCGAGCGCGGGGGCGACGTACGCCTCGGGACCCCCATCGTCGAGGCCGGCCCGGGGTGGGTGCGCACGCCGCATCAACGCATCGAGGTCGGCCACCTCATCAACGCCGCGGGCCTCCACGCCGACCGCGTCGCGCAGTGGTTCGGTGTCGGCGAGGACTACCGGATGCTGCCGTTCAAGGGGCTGTACTGGTATTCGTCCTGGCCCGCGGGTCGCCTGCAGCGCCACGTCTATCCGGTGCCCGATCCGCGCAATCCCTTCCTCGGCGTGCATCTCACGGTGACCGTCGACGGTCGCGCCAAGGTCGGGCCGACGGCGATCCCGTCACTATGGCGGGAGGACTACGGCGGCCTGCGCGGCATCAATGCGTCTGAGCTCGCGGGCATCGCGCGCCTCTATCCGCGCTTCCTGCGTTCGCCACACCATGACGTGCCCGGCCTCGTGCGCACCGAGCTGCCGAAGTACTCGCGCCGCTACCTGGTGTCGCAGGCCAGTGCGCTCGTGCCGAGCGTGCGCGCCGAGGACTTCCGCGAGAAGGGGAGAATCGGCGTACGTGCGCAGCTCCTGCATGTGCCGACCGGCAAACTGGAGATGGACTTCGAGGTGCGGCCCGGGGAGAGGTCGACTCACGTGCTCAATGCCGTGTCACCCGCCTGGACGTCGAGCCTGGCCATGGCCGAGTGGATCGTCGCGCGAATACAGGCCTAGCGCGCGGCGTCGACCAGGGCTTGGAAGACGGCCAATTGC
>JBJTIQ010000217.1:0-17051 GCA_046095085.1 Actinomycetota bacterium
GACGATCTTCCAGGGCAACGCGAAGGACGTGCTGGACGAATCCGCGAAGGTGGCGTCATGACGAGCGTCGACACGACCGCTACCGCGGCCCCGCTCTACCGGGTGAGCGTCCTGGCGACCGGGTTCATGCGCATGTGGCGGGCCTGGAAGATCGTCGTCCCCGTGATCGTCATCAACGCTGCGCTCCAGGCGTTGCTGATCCTGGCCAACGTGCTGCCCTACCTCAGCCTCGCCTTCGTCGTCGTCGCGATCCTGTCGCTGCTGATCATGGTGGCCGCATACAACATCGTGGCGGCCGCCATGCTGCAGGCGGTCGCAGGGCCGGTCGACTGGCGCAGCGTCGTTGCCAGCCTTCGGCGCCGCTACCTCGTACTGCTCGCCTGGTCGGTCGGAGTCCTCCTTCTCGTCCTTGTGGGGCTGACGCTCTACGTCGTCCCGGGGCTGATCGTGATCGCCCTGGTGCCCTACCTGCTCCTTTCGGTGGTGGATGGCAAGCCCAACCCGCTCGCGGTGAACGTGCGCACCATCGGGGCTCACTGGGGACGCTGGCTCATCACGGTGATCATCATGGGCGTCCTGTGCTTCGCCCTGTGGTTCCTGAGCGGGCTCAACGGGTTCTTCGTCACGGGGTCACCGGCCGCCTTCATCGAGTGGCTCGTCCTGGGCATCGTTGCTAGTTGGTTCACGTGCGCCTGGGCACTCGTCTACCGCTCCGTGAATCCGGTCTAGCAGCGCTCGGTCACGCACGGCTGGGCCGGAGCTGTCGCCGACCAGAGGTTCTGCAGCATGGTCAGATGTCGCGCATCCTGCCGGCGGATCTGCTTGAGCTGGCGTCGAAGCGTCGGGTCGGCCAGCGCCGCGATCGTCGCATCCAGGACCGCTAGGTGCTGCTTCTCGGCGGCGATGCCCGCCTCAGCAGCCGATCGCAGATCGCGATAGCCCAACGACAGCCACTGCCAGTACTGCTCCATGTGCCCGGCATAACCGACGAGCACGCCGGCCGAACCGTCTTCTGAGGCCCGCTGCAGCGATCCCTTGCCCAGGATGCGCTCGAGGGTGCGCGCGTGCTGCCGTTCATCGCGTGCGATGCGCACCAGCGTGGGGTCGGCGTAGACCTCGGCGAAGGCCGCCATCAGGTCGCGGGACACGACCTCCTCGGCCTCGACGTACTGCAGCACGTGCATGTCCTCCTCCGGTCCCGCCTGGGCTAGGGCCGGCACGACGAGGGCACAGCAGGCCACCGCGAGGGCCATGAGCACGCGCACTCGGGCACCGTCACTCGCACACGTGCGGCCGAACAGGGCTAGGACGGGCATGCGTGGTCAGTCCCGGCGCTGACCGCCACTGCGCCGCCGACGATGGCAGTGCATGTGAGCCTGGGTGGATGCGCGCGCGTCAGATCATCGGGCTGCTGCTCGCCATCGTCGCGCTGCCCTTCCTGGTCCTGGGCCTGATCGATCCGCTCGAAGGCGGCATTGCGCTCATCGTCGGACTGCTCCTCGGCGTGGCCGTGTGGCTCATCTCGAAGGTGCCGGTGCCGAGGTTCACGTGGATCGCCCTGGTGCCCTACCGCTGTCGGCGCGCTGACGCTCGTGCTGACCCTTCCGCCCGTGGAGGTAGGGCCGGACATGATGGCTAATCCCACCACCGGCATCGCCTTCTTCGGGAAATTGAGGGCGAAATTCGCCCTGGATCTCCCGAAGTACGGTCAGGTGGCGGGGCGGTAGCTCAGCGTGGCACCGGCTTCCACCTGAAGGTCGTAGCTACCCGACGGCGTCAGCCATCCGGAGAACGGCGGGCGCACCACTCCATCGAGCCGCACGACCACGACATCCCCTTCGAGTGCGACGGACTCCAGGCGAACGTCGCTCGCCGAACGCCGCACATGGCGCTCGACGGCCGCTCGCACCAGGCCCGGTTCAAGACGGATGCCGGAGGCGGCTCCGCGCTCGTAGTAGCTCTCCACGTCGATGGCCTGGGCGCCGGCGAGTGCTGCCGAATCAGCCTGGGCCTGCAGGGAACGACGCGCGAGGAAGACCGTCGAGGCGTCGACCACGATCCCGACCGTGAGGACGCAGACGACGAGGAGACCGAGGGTGAGGATCAGGACGCTGCCGCGGTCCTCCCGCATTCGCTTCATTGCGCGCTCCGGTAGTCATCGACAGGGACCACGTGATCAGCCGAGACCCGCACGGAACCCACGGTGGAGTCGGCGAGCGAATCCGGCAGGAACGGCAGTTTGACCTTGAGATTGACCTGCACGCTCACCCGGCTGCCGGGCGCCAGGCAGGGGCCGTCGCACTGGACCACGACGGAATCGGATCGAGACTCGAATCCCTGATCCGCGAGGGCGAGAGACGTTGCCACGCGGGCAGCCTTCGCGCCGTTGGCGGGACTGTCCGCCTGCACGTAGGCACGGCCGGCTTCCCGGGCGGCCTGCGTGACGGCGTAGGCACCCGCCTGCACTCGCATGGCGCCCAGCACGAGGTAGACGACGGGGACAAGCACGAGGACGACGAGCACAACGAACTCGACGACGGCGGTGCCCTGATCGTCTTTCAACAAGCGCTTCACTACGGAATCTCCTGCATCGCATGGCCATCAACGGTGAGAGTCGACGGCCCCAGCAATCCGAAGAGCGGGAGCCGCCCGGTGACGGAGACCCTGACCACGGGAACCCCATCGAGGCGAATGCGCTGGGCCCTGACGGACTCGGCCGCCTCGCCACCCAGGGCGTCAGCGAGCACTTCGCGGGTCCTTCGTTCCGCCACCAGCGTGCTGGATCCGGCGAGAGCGCCGGCTCGTGCGCCCTCGGCCGCGGCCGCCGTGAGGGTGGATCGCACATGCAGAGCGAGTACGACCTGGAGGACCCCCACGGCGACCGCAAGGAGGAGCGGCGCCACGAGTGCGAACTCGACCACGGAACTGCCGCGGTCATCGCGCCAGTTCACGGCCCCGAGACGCTGTTGATCGCTCGATCGAGCACGCTCGTGAGCGCGTCATCAGCGACAAGCCACAGCGCGGTCACCAGGCCGGCCGTCATGACCGCGACGAGAACCCAACCGGGGACGTCGCCGCGGTCGGACTTCAGGACGGCCGCCCGCGCGAGCAGGCGATGGACGAGGTTGTGTGCGTACTTCATTGCATCTCCTTGAGTGTTGTCGTTATGAAACGGTGATGTTGAGGCCATGGATGCCCGGGAATAGGGCGATGATCACGACGATGGGAAGGATGAAGAAGACAACGGGGACGAGCATCAGGATTTCCTTGCGCCCGGCGCTCTCGAGGAGTTGCCGGCGTGCGGCCGCGCGAGCAAAGGCCGCCTGAGCTCGAAGCACCTCCGCCATGGGAGTCCCTCGCTCGGTCGCGATCGCGATTCCATCGACGAACCGCGTGACGTCGAGGCTCGGGCTCGAGTCGGCCAGGCCGCGCAGGGCCCCCACAAGGGGTTGACCTCCGCGAACCTCACGGACGACGTCCGCGAGGGCGTCGGCAAGTTCTCCCCGCAGGTGCGTGGACACCCGATCCAGGGCGGCAACCGGCGACTCACCGGCCGACACGGCAAAGGCCAGCAGTTCGGCGGCTGTCGGAAGTTGCTCCGACATGTGACGGCCGCGTCGGCGAATGTCCGAGGCGAGCCGGCGTCCGTGCAGAAGGGCCCCGAGGAAGCCGAAGACCGCCAGCAGCACGAGGGAGAGAACGGGCGCCGGAGCCTGACCCCGCGCCGCGATGACAGCGAGCAGGACAACGCCCGCGATAACACCGCCGACGGCCCACACGACCTGCTCGATGCGATAGCGCGTCACATCCACCGGACGGCCGGCCCGGCTCAACTGGCGGGCAAGGCTGGCGTCGCCGTCACGTTCCCTGCCGGCAAAGCGCGCGACCACATCGAGAAGCGGCTGGGTGACGTCAATGAGAGCGCCTACGGGTCCCCGCACGGTTGTCGGCGCCGACGTGCCGCGCACGAGACGGTCGGCGAGTCGGGCCGGTCGACGCGCCAGGTAGCCGGCGACCGCGAGCACGATGCCCGCGCCCACGATGAGACCCCACAGCGCTCCCGCGCCGCTCATCGCAGCACCCGCGGCTCGTCAGGCAGGCGACCGAACGCGATCATGACGCGATAGGCGACCACCGACATGACGGCCGCACCCACCAGGATGAGGGTGCCGGTGGGCGTGCGATAGGCCGCCACCGCTTCGGGCCGGGTGCACAGCAACAGCAGGGTGATCCAGGGGGCCGCGACCGCAACCCTCGCGGCGTTCACGGTCCAGCTCTGCCTCGCCTCGACGTCACCTCGGGACCGGGCATCTTGGCGAACGAAGTCGCTCAGCGTGGCGAGGACGCGACCAAGATCGGTGCCGCCGACCTCTCGCGCTGTGGCCAGGGCCAAGATCACCCGGTCGGCCACGGGATCGCGCAGCACGGCCGTGAGCACGGACAGGGCCTGATCGAATGATCCGGTCGCGCGGTACTCCGAGGCGAAGCGTGAGAACGCGGGACGCAGTGGCTCGGGTCCGCGCACGGATAGGTCGACGACTGCTTCCGGCAGTGACAGTCCCGCCTTGACCGCCGAGGACAGCAGGTCGACCGCGTCCGGCCAGCAGGAGCGCAGGGCCTTCCCGCGCTGGCGAGCCCGCCGACGCAGGACCAGGATCGGGGCGCTCCCCACGATGATCGCCGCGATGAGTCCCGCAGAAGGCACGCTCGTCACGACGAGGACGACGAGTCCCCCGACGAGACCCAGCCCGACGCACGCGCCGACCAGCGCGCCCGACGTCACGCGCTCCAACCCCGATCTGTCGATCAGGCGGGAGAGGCGAGATGGGAACCGCTTCTTCTCCGATGGAGCAGACGTGACGCCGAGAACCACAAGGAGCAGACCGAGCCCGGCAACCAGTCCGATGATCAGGCCCATCAGGCAGCCCTTGCAACCGTCGCGAGCAGCGAAGCCAGGTCGAAGCCGGCGGCTTCGAACCGATCGGCATGCGGCGGAAAGCCCGTTCCTCGCGTAAGCCGGCCGTTGCGCAGCGTGAACAGGTCGGCTATCTCGACGGTGCCCTCCTCGACACGACCCGGGAGGGCGGCGATCTCTTGGACTCGACGACGCCCGTCGCGGCCTGTCGCCGTGTGAATGACGATGTCGACGCAGCCCGCGACCGTGGGGACGACGAAGTCGGCTGCGATGTTTTGGCCCGCGAGGAGGGGAAGGGTGCACAACTTCGTGACGGCCTCGCGGGCCGAGTTTGCGTGCAGCGTGGCCGCTGCAGGCATACCGCTGTTCATGGCGACCAACAGGTCGAGGGCCTCGGCCTGCCGGACTTCGCCGACGACCAGTCGCGATGGCCTCATCCGGAGTGACTCACGAACGAGTCGGCGCAACGGGATTTCACCTGTCCCCTCGAGGCTCGCATCTCGCGTCTGCATGGCCACCCAATCGGGATGGTGCGGCAGGTTGATCTCGAAGACCTCCTCGCAACTCACGACACGTTCGCTCGCTGGAAGGCAGCCCAGCAGTGCATTCAAAAGGGTCGTCTTGCCGGCCTGGGTGCCTCCAGCGACCACGATGTTGAGTCCGCTGACCACTGCCGCCTCGAGGAAGTTGGCGGCTTCAGCAGTCAGAGTGCCTGCCGGGACGAGGTCGTGCACCTGTGTGGGCCGCATGACGAAGCGACGTACGTTGACCGCCCAGTGCGCCCTCGTGATGTCCGGGATGACGACGTGCAGGCGCGAGCCGTCGGGAAGCATGGCGTCGACGAAGGGGGTGCTGAGATCGATGCGCCGCCCCGACCACTGGAGCATGCGCTCGACCAGGCTGCGTACCTCCGCGTCGCTGAGGACCGTCGTGGTCAGCTCACTGCGTCCGCTGCGTGCGATGAAGACGCGGCCCGGCTCATTGATCCACACCTCCTCTACCTCGGGATCGTCGAAGAAGGGCTGGAGCGGCCCGAATCCGGCTACCCGATCGTGAACCTGCTGTGCGATGTCCTGCGCGTCGATGCCCGAGGACGCTCCCTCGAGAGTCTCGGCAACGACGGCCTCATCGACGGCTCGACGAATGGCATCGCGGTCGCGAATCGGATCGATGCCGGTGCGACGCACTGCATCGCGTACGCGGTCTTCGACGCGTTCGGCCAGTGCCCTGTCCATGATTCCCCCTGTCGTGATTGCGGCGATGCCATCACGGTAGGAATCAGGAACGGTGCAAACAATGCGAGATCGCACACTGTGGATGCGCGTTATCGCACTTCCTCGCGAAGTGCGCGGATTTCCGCTTTCGACGTCGCCAATCGCGCACTCACCGTGTGCGATTCCTCGGGACTACCCGTCCTTCGAGCCGCCCGCCATGAGTCGGCCGACACGCGCACGATCGGCCTCGGCGATATCGAGCACATCGACCAGGCGGCCGTCGTACATCACGGCGACGCGATCGGACAGGCCGAGGATCTCGTCGAGTTCGGCGGAGACAAGGAGGACGGCTGCTCCGCGATCACGGGCGCCGATGATCTGCGAGTGGATGAACTCGATCGAACCGACGTCGACCCCGCGGGTGGGCTGGGCCGCAATGAGCGCCACGGGGTTGGCCGCGAGCTCTCGTGCGATGACGACCTTCTGCTTGTTGCCGCCGGATAGCGACTGCACCGTCGTCGAGATGCCCGGGGTGCGGATGTCGAATTGCTGGACGAGGTCGGTCGACAGGGCGTCGATGGCCTTGCGGTTGCGCACGCCCCGGTTGGCGAACTCCGGCTCGGCGAAGCGATCGAGCACGAGATTGTCGGCGACGGAGTAGGGGCCGACCAGGCCGTCCTTCTCGCGGTCCTCCGGCACGTGCCCGACGCCCAGGGCGTGGATGTCGTGGGGGCTCTTGTTGAGGATGTCCTGCCCGTTGACGGTCACGGTCGTCGCCGAGCAGCGGCGAAGTCCGGTCAGGGCCTGCACGAGCTCGCGCTGGCCGTTGCCCTCTACTCCCGCGATCCCCAGGATCTCGCCCGCGCGCACCTGAAGCGACACGTCACGCACGGCCGGCAACCCCAGGTCGTCGGTCGCCGACAGGCCCTGAACATCGAGGATGACCTCTTGGGGCCGCGCCGCCTGCTTGTCGACCTGCAGGAGCACCCCACGGCCGACCATCATCTGGGCGAGGCCCTCTTGACTGGTCTCCGCGGGGACGGTCGTGCCCACCGACTTGCCACCGCGGAGCACCTCGATGGTGTCGGCAACGGCGAGCACCTCGCGGAGCTTGTGCGTGATGAAGATGACGCCCACGCCACTGTCGGCGAATCCGCGCATGACCCGCAGCAGATCGTCGGTCTCCTGCGGGGTGAGCACCGCGGTGGGCTCGTCGAGGATGAGGATGTCGGCGTGGCGGTAGAGCGCTTTGAGGATCTCCACGCGCTGCTGCGTGCCGACGGGCAGATCCTCGACGCGAGCATCGACGTCGACCTTGAGGCCATATTCCTCCGACAGTCGGGCCACCTCGGCCCGCGCCTTCTTCATGTTGACGAAGGGCCAGCGCAGCGGCTCGTCGCCGAGGACGACGTTTTCGGCGACCGTGAAGACAGGAACGAGCTGGAAGTGCTGGTGGACCATGCCGATCCCGCGCTTGATGGCGTCGCGCGGTCCCGCAAGGCGCACGGTCTCGCCCTTGATGCGGATCTCGCCCTCGTCCGGGGCGTAGAGGCCGTAGATCATCTTGACCAGGGTCGACTTGCCCGCGCCGTTTTCGCCGAGCAGCGCCAGGATCTCGCCCTTGCGCAGGGTCAGCGAGACATCCTCGTTGGCGACAACACCCGGGAACCTCTTGGTGAGGCCGGTGGCCTGCAGCAGCACCTCACGCTCATCGGTAGCCATCGTCAGTCCTTCTCATATGGTCGGCCGACGGCGGCTGGCGGCTTGATGCGTCCGGAGACGATGGCCAGGAGCACTATGGTGAGGACATAGGGGAGCATGTTGATGAACTGCTGCGGGATGGCAATGACCTCGTCGGCCTGCAACTGGCTGGCCAGGCCCTGGGTCAGCCCGAAGAAGAACGCCGCGGCCAGGGCGCCGATCGGGTTCCAGGCCCCGCAGATCGTGATGGCGAGTGCGGTGAAACCGCGACCCGCGGTGACGCCGCGCTCGAAGGTGCCGGCGGCCTCGATGGCGAGGTAAGCGCCCGCCATGCCGGCGAGTGCGCCCGCGATGGTGACGTTCCAGAAGCGCATGGGGTCGACGCCGACGCCTGCCGTGTCGGCGGCGCTGGGCTTCTCTCCGACCGCCCGGGTGCGCAGGCCCCAGCGAGTCTTGAACAGCAGCACCCACAGGATGAGGGGAATCGCCAGGGCCGCATAGGTGAAGAGCCCGTTGTTGAACAGGACGGGCCCGACCAGCGGGATATCCGACAGCAGCGGGATGGCGACGATGGGAGTGTTGCCCGGCAGCACCTGGCCCTGCACGTAGAAGAAGCTCGTCAGGCCCACGGCGAGGATGTTGATGACCGTGCCCGCGATGATCTGATCCATCTTCCAGGTGACGGCGCCAGTCGCCAGGAAGGCGCCCATGATCATGCCGGTGCCGATGCCGATGAGAGTGCCGAGGATGAGGTTGCCGGTCACCGCGGCACCGAAGAACCCGGCGAACGCGCTCATCAGCATCTGGCCCTCGATACCGATGTTGATGACGCCGCTGCGCTCGCAGATGATGCCGACCATCGCGGCCAGGATCAGGGGGACGGCGTAGCGCAGGGAGAAGGAAAGCACCGAGACCGTGCGGATCTCGTCGAGGAAGAAGCAGACGACGATGGCGATCCCGATGATGAT
This sequence comes from Actinomycetota bacterium, assembly GCA_046095085.1. Taxonomy (GTDB): domain Bacteria; phylum Actinomycetota; class Actinomycetes; order S36-B12; family S36-B12; genus Mxb001. Next base: position 8,799 of record JBJTIQ010000217.1, read on the forward strand.
CGCCAAGGCGTAGGCGTAGCGGGCCCTCATGACCCCCACCCCTGCGTGACCTGGGTCTGCTTGATGTTGCGCTTGCGGAAGAGCAGGCGGGCCACGATCGGCGCGGACACCAGAAGCAGGGTGATCGCCAGGATGACGTCGACCACCTCGGGTTCGATCCCCGTCTGGAACTGCAGGGCCGCGGCACCGGACCGGAGGGTGCCGATGAGGATGGCCGCCGGAATCGTCGCGATCGGATTGGCGCGCGCAAGGAGCGCAATGGTGATGCCGTCGAAGCCGAGTCCGGCATTGAACGCCGGCTCGAAGCGACCGGTGACTCCCATCGTCTCGATGGCACCACCCATGCCGGCGAGCGCTCCACTCACCGCCATCGCGAGCAGGATCGTGCCCTTGACCGAGATGCCGGCGTAACGAGCGGCACTGGGGTTGAGGCCCACCGTGTTGAAGCGGAATCCCTGGGTGGTGCGCGTCAGGAACCAGCCGAACACGATCGCCACCACGATGGCGATGAGGAATCCGGACGGCACGATGCCGAAGGTGGGCAGCATCGCCGTTGGGGCGATCTCCGGGGTGCGAGTCAGCGGCTGATCGGGCTCCTTGAAGGGCTCGCTGGCCAGGTAGTCGACCAGCGCGATGGCGATGCTGTTGAGCATGATGGTCGTGATGACCTCGGACACGCTGCGGTAGGCGCGCAGGGCACCGGCGATCGATGCCCACGCGGCTCCGCAGAGCATGCCGAAGACCAGCGCGAAAGGAATGTGCAGGATCATCGGCATCTGGAAGTTGTAGCCGGCCCAGGCCGTGCCCAGAGCCGCCACGAGCAGCTGGCCCTGCGCGCCGATGTTGAAAAGTCCCGCGCGCAGGCCGACGGTGACGGCAAGCCCGGTCAGGATGAGGGGAGTCGACTTCTGCATGACCCGCACCAGCCCCTCGGTCGTGCCGAGCGCGTTGCTGAAGAGGACGTAGTAGGCCTGGAACGGATTGACGCCCTGCAGCCAGATGAGGATCCCGCCGATAGCGAAGGCGAGCAGGACGGATACGACCGGAATGACGATCGCGGGCAGCCGATCAAGCGGGCCGCCGCGCCGAGGGTCGGGATCGGTGAATCCCAGGTCGGTGCGGGCCGGATCAGTGGTCGACATGGCCTTGGCATCCTTGCATAGAAATCAAGGAGGGGGTGGCGGGTTACGCCACCCCCTCCTCTACGCGATTGCGCGTGAGTTGCTGCGGATTAGAGCGTCACGTTGGTCATGATCGTGCCGGCATCAAGCCCGGCGATGACCTCGGCGACCTTGGCCTTGACGTCGTCTGGCACGGCAGCCTCGGTGTCGTGGTACGGCGCGAGGCCGGTGAGACCGAAGTAGTTGCCGCCCTTGCGCGTGCCCGCCTTGGCCTGCTCGATCAGCGTCTTGGTGCCGAGCGTCAGCTTCTTCTCCGCGGAGGTCAGCAGGCACGTGGCGGCCTGCGGAACGGTGAAGAACTGGTCGGTGTCGACGCCGATGCAGAAGATGGACTCGCCGGCTCCAGGCGCCTTGGCGATCTCGATGAGGGCGCCGTTGCCGGTGTTGCCACCAGCGCCGAAGATGATGTCGGCACCCTGGGCGAGCTGCTTCTTGGCCTCGGCAGCACCCCACTCCGGATCATTGAACGCGTTGTCGGGAGCGTGGTAGACGAGGGTGACCTCGGCGCTCGGATTGGCTGCCAGCGCACCGGCCTTGTAGCCCTCGCCGAACAGCTTCACGGGCGGCACGGTGTCGGTGCCCAGGACCGCGCCGATCTTGCCGGTCTTGGTCATCAGGCCCGCGAGGTAGCCGGCCGCGTAGCCCGCCTTGTCCTCGGGGAAGACCAGGCCGGTGAGGTTGGCGATCTCCTCGCCCTGGAACTGGTCGACGCCGATGAACTGGACGTTGGGGTTGGCCTTCGCGGCCGCGACCGACGCCTCGCCCATGAGGAAGCCGACCGTCACGATGACGTCGTACTGCGCCTGGACGAATTGGTTGATGTTGTTTTCGTAGTCCTTGGGATCGACAGTCTCGACGTACTTGGCGTAACCACCCGTGGCAGCGGCGGCTTCGAGTGCCCCCTCCCATGCGGACTGGTTGAACGACTTGTCGTCGACCTTGCCGGTGTCGGTGACGAGACCGATGCAGAAGGCATCGGCACCGGGGCAGTCACCCTGACCGCCGCCGCCACCGCCGGAAGCGGAAGACGAGGAACTGCCGCCGCCACTACCGCCACAGGCGGCCAGGACGAGGGCAGAAGCGGCGGCAACGGCCGCCAAAGCGAACTTGCGATGCATGCATGCGCCCTTCTGTATGTGTGGGCGGGGGCTGAGGCCGCCGCGTCACCTCTGGGTGGATCTGCTGTCACCCTATTGCCCGACGAATCGCAACCGCCAGGGCACACCATGTCGTGATCGTCCCGTGATCCGCGTGCGCACGTGGCGCCAACGAATGTGATTCATGTGACGAACGTGAACAGCGAGACGTCAGGGAAGTCGTGCGCTTGCCGACCAGCCGGCGTCGACCACGAGAACCACGCCGGAGACGCCGGAGGCCTCGGGGCTCGCAAGGAATCGCGCAGCGCGGGCCACCTCCTCCGCGCTCACGATGCTCCCGCGCGGCGTGCTGGCCGTCCACGACGCATGGCCCTCGGGCCAGGCGGCCGCGAGGCCGTCTCGCTCGATGAGTCCGGGCGCCACGGCATTCGCGCGCACACCCCGCGGGCCGAGATCGAGTGATAGCGAACGGGTGAACGCTTCGAGGGCCGCCTTGGCAGCGGCATAGGGAGCGGCAACCGGAAATGCCTGGGTCGCGGCGACGGACGAGACGTTGACGATCGACGACCCCGGTGGCATGTGCGGCACCATCGCGGTCGTCAGCCGCACGGCGCTCAGCAATGTGGCGTCGAGCATCTCCATCCACCGACGGGCATCGAAGGGCCCGGCCTCACCGATCATCTGGTCAGCCGAATTGTTGACGAGTACGTCGACCCGTCCATGGATGGCCACCACGGAGTCGACGAGCACCGCGACATCCGCATCCGAGGTCAGGTCACCGGACACATCGCCTCTGTCGGCCGATCGAGACTGGCGGACCACGGTGTCCCCCTGCGAGGCGAACGCTGTCACCAACGCCTGGCCGAGACCGCCCGACGCGCCAGTAATCACCACGATGCGCCCACTAGCCACGGATCAGACCTCCGATGGCATCGCGTGCCTGTGGCCACGCGGAGAAGTCGGTGCTGTTGTCGGCCAGAGTGAAGCCGCTGAAGGGCGGAGCGAGCGAGCACACGACAAGACTCCAATCCCCCACCGTCCGCGAACCCTGCCACACGCCGGCTGGCACGAGGACCGCGGGCGATTGGCCGGCAGAGGTGTCGGTGCCGAGCACGCGAACGTCGTGCCCGCCGGATGGGTGCAGCAGGAGCACCTCGATGGGCGCCCCCGCCACATGCACCCAGAGTTCATCTTCGCGCAGCACGTGCATGGCACTGAAGTCCTTCGGCGTAAGGAAGCCGTAGATGGCGCTGCCATGCTCGGTGCGGAAGATGACCTTGAACCACACTCCCTCGCCCTCGAGGTAGTCGAGGCCGATCGTTTCGATGACCTGATCGGCGGTCAGCGCACCGAGGTCGGTCACGATGGCTTCACCACGTCGTAGGCATCGCGCAGGATCTGATCGGTGTCGACCCGGGTCGGCTGACGATCGATGACCACCGGCTCACCGGCCACCAGCACATGGCGCACGTCGGATCGGCCCGCCGAGAAGACGATCGCCGTGTAGGGGTCATGAAGAGGCACCAGGTGAGGGGCGCGAAGGTCGATGGCGACCAGATCGGCCTCTTTGCCTACCTCGACCGTGCCGATGCGGTCACCGAGGCGAAGGGCACGTGCACCCTCAATCGTGGCGGCGGCCACGATGTCGCGCGCGGAGATGGCAGCGGGGTCATCACGCACGAGGCGTGCCAGGTTGGCCGCTAGGCGCATCACGGAGAACATGTCGAGATCGTTGCTGGACGAGCAGCCATCGGTGCCCAGACCCACGCGAATGCCATCGGCGCGATAGCCCACGATGTCGGCCGCACCACTGGCCAGCTTGAGGTTGGAACCCGGGCAGTGAGCGACCGACGTGTCGGTCTGCGCGACCGTCCGGCGATCGGACTCGTCGAGTCGCACGCCATGGCCGAGGACGGGTGCCAGGGTCAGAACACCGGAAGCCTCCAGCGCCGGGATCGGTCGCAGGCCGGTGGCCTTGACGGTGTCGGCGTTCTCCTGGTCGTGCTCCGACGCATGCGTGTGGATGATCGAACCCTGAGCGCGCGCGAGGTCGGCGATCTCCCGCAGGTGATCGACACCGACGGTGAACGCCGCGTGCGGCATGAGCGCGGATGGCACGTGCGGGCCGCCGAGCGAGGCAAGCGTCTGCGGCCACGCCCGAGCGAGATCCATGCGCTCATCCCAGGACAGGCCGTCGGGCCCGGGGAAGGAGAAGAAGACGGGCCCGGTCACGTGCCGCAGGCCGACGTCCACCGCGGCGCGATGGGCATCGGCCGGGTGGAAGTACATGTCGAGCGCGGTCGTCGTACCGCCGAGAAGGGATTCGAGGGCACCGAGGCGAGTGCCGACGTAGACGCCGCGTGGATCCATGACCCGGGCCTCCTCGGCCCACACCCGCTGGAGGAATCCCTGGAGGTCGACGTCCTCGGCAATGCCACGCAGAAGTGTCATGGCGAGGTGGGTGTGCAGGTTGACGAGACCGGGCATCACCAGGAGGTCACGTCCATCGATGACCGTGTCAGCGTCGGGTACGTCGGGGCCGATGCTCACGATGCGACCGTCGTCCACGGCGATTGTGACGCCGTCGAGCGCGGCACCGGACTCATCGGCCATCACGACATGGCGCGCATCGCGAATGACGAGGTCGACGCTCATGTCGATGCGGCCAGGGTCTGCGCCGCGCGATCGAGGATGCGGGTGACGGTCGCCGCGCCCTGGGCAACGACAGCGTTGACGTCATCCACCGTGATGGGCTCGGTCCCGAGGCCGGCGGCGGGATTGGCCACGAGGCACAGGCTGGCGTAGGGGATGCCCCGCTCCGCGGCCAGCACCGCCTCGGGCACGCCGGTCATGCCGACCACGGTCACCCCGGCCGCGCGCGCCATGCGGATCTCCGCCTTGGTCTCGAAGCGCGGGCCTTCGAAAGCGCCGTACACGCCCCGCGGCGTCACCGGGATGCCGACATCGTTAGCCGCGCCGATCCAGACCTGACGAAGACGCTCGGCGTAGGGCTCTCCCATATCGATGTGGACAACGCCCTCGGGGGTGCTGCCATCGAAGAAGGTGACGGGGCGCTGATGCGTGAAGTCGATGAAGTCGTCGACGACTACGAGTTCGCCGGCGTCGTGCCCGATGCCGCCGACGACGTTGATGGCGAGGATCTCGGTGACGCCCAGGTCAGCAAGGGCCTGGATGAGGGCGCGGTAGTTGACCATGTGGGGCGGTACCGAGTGATCGACGCCGTGGCGAGAGACGAAGTAGGTCGGGCGACCGTGCAGCGTGCCGCTCGTGACGCTCACCGGCCCATAGGCCGTGTGCTGGATCGTCGTGGTCGCGTCTGCGAGCGGCGCGAGGGCGTAGAACCCGGTGCCGGCGATGACCCCGAGCGCCCGTTCGCTCACGGAATGGACTCCGGGCCGAAGGCGTCGGGGATGAGTTCGCCGAGACGCGTGGGACCCCCGGCCCGGTCGATGAGGATCTCGGCGCCGCCGTGCTCATTGAGCAGCTGACGGCAGCGACCGCAGGGCAGAAGGGGTCCGGGCTTGGGACCGACGCATGCGAAAGCAACGATGGATTCGCGCGCTCCCGGTGGGCTCGTGCGCACGAGGTCGCTCACCAGGCCGCACTCCGCGCAGAGCGTGACGCCGAGGGACGCGTTTTCGACATTGCACCCGGTGACGATGCGCCCTGACGACGTCAGCGCGGCGGCGCCGACGGGATGGCGACTGTAGGGCGCGTAGGCGTGATCGCGAGCCTCCTGGGCGGCCGCACGCAGGGCGGGCCAGTCGATGTCGGTCATGCCGGTGCGAGCGCGAGCTCGTCGAACGTCGGGAACTTCGTCGAGATATCGCTGCCCGTGAAGGTGCCCACCCATCCGTCGTCGTCGTGGAAGAAGCGGATGGCGGTGAAGTCGGGAGCCGTGCCCATGTCGAACCAGTGCGTCGTGAGCTCGGGCACGCTGAGGAGGTCGCCCGGGGTGCACAGCATGGCGTGGACCTTGCCGCCGATGTGGAGGTAGAAGACTCCGGACCCCGCCACGAAGTAGCGGATCTCCTCCTCGTCGTGGGTGTGCTCGTTGAGGAACTTGGTGCGGGCAGCCGCGGCCGTCGCCCGCCATTCGTCCGAGTCGGCCGGGTGCAACTGGGCGACGTCCACCAAGCGGTAGCCATGCTCCGCGATGAGCCGGTCGACGAGGGGGCGGTGGGCCTCGAGGATGTCGTCCTGGCTCGCGCCGTCAGGCAGCCGGTCGCCCGCGGGCACGTGCTCGTAGACGACGCCGAGCGGCGCGAGCTGCTCGGCGATGACGGTGCGGTCGTCGGTGCGCAGGATCGCAGAGTCGGGCTGGTCGTCGTGCCAGACGGTGAGCAGTGTCATCGGTCCTCCTCGAGGTGCGTGCCGACATTGTGGCCCAGGCCCGTCAGGGCGTCGAGGCGCAGGGCGTGCTCGAAGAGCCAGTCGAGGCTCTCGGTGCGGGCCACGGCCTCCTTGAGGGACGCGCCCCACGTGTAGATGCCGTGCTGGGCGACGATCACGCACGGGACGCCGGTGTCCATCGCCTGGACGACGCGTGCGGAGAGGTCGGCCATGTCCTGCGAGTTGGTCACCACCGGCACCGTGACCAAGTCGCCCTCAGCCCCGCGACCGATGCCCTTGAGTTGCTCGACATCGGCCAGTGGAACGCCGCGCGGCCAGCGGGCGGCCGCTACCACGCCCCACATGGCATGCACGTGAACGGCAGCATCGGCACATGCCGCTTCGAGGATCGCGGCGTGGACCCGCGCTTCGGCGCTGGGGCTCAGTGCCTGGCCAGGGATGGCCTCACCGAAGGCATCGACCTCCACGACGTGGTCTTCGCCCAGCGTCGCCTTGTCGACGCCACTGGACGTGACCAGCACGCGGGAGTCGGCGCGCAACGAGACATTGCCAGACGTGCCGCGCATCCAGCCGAGGTCGTAGAGACGCCGCGACGTGAGCGCGAGTTGCTGCTCCGCAGACATGTAGCCTCCCGGTCATGACAGTAGCGGAGGCATCCTTCGCCGATGTCGATCACATCGTGGTCGACATCGAGGGGACGACGAGCCGCTCCACCTATGTCTACGAGGTTCTGTTTCCCTACGCGACGGAGCGCTTCGACTCCTGGCTGACCGCACACGCCGAAGACCCCGCGGTGCGCGAGATCCTCACGCAGGTAGGCCAGGAAATGGCGGCCGTCGACCCAACCCACGAGCAGGTCGTGCAGGCACTGACCGACTGGGTCGCCGAGGACCGCAAGGTCACGCCTCTCAAGACGCTGCAGGGCCTCATCTGGCAGGAGGGGTTCGACAGCGGCGAGCTCGTCTCCGACTTCTATCCCGACGCGCTCGACGCACTTCGCGCCTGGCACGACGCCGGAGTGCCGATCTCGGTGTATTCCTCGGGGTCGGTGCTCGCGCAGCGCAACTGGTATGCCCACTCGCCGATCGGCGATCTCACGCCGTGGGTCAGCGGCTACTACGACACCGCCAACGCCGGGCCTAAGCGCGAAGCATCGTCGTACCGGGCCATCGCCGAGGCCATCGGAGGCGACCCCGCGACGCTGCTCTTCTGCTCCGATGTCGTCGCCGAGCTCGATGCCGCCCATGCCGCCGGCTGGCAGGTCGTGCGCGTGCGGCGCCAAGGCGAATCCCATGCGGCCGACGACTCGGGGTGGCCCGAAGTGGCCGAGATGACCGCCATCCGCGTGAGTTGACCTCTTCTTCGGGAATTCCAGGGCCTATTTCTGCCCGTTTCTCCCGAAGAACGCCGGTGAGCGCGGGGTGGAGAACGCCGGAGACTCAGCGGGGGAAGGCGCCGGCCACGCCGCCGTCGACGGGGATCACCGCGCCAGTGGTGCGCGATGACGCGTCAGAGAGCAGGAACGCGACCGAAGCGGCGACATCCGTCGTCGTCACGCGACGCTTGAGGATGTTGCGAGCGGCGTAGAAGTCCTCGAGTTC
>JBJTIQ010000218.1:0-23046 GCA_046095085.1 Actinomycetota bacterium
ACCACGGGAACCCATCAGATCAAGGCCCGCATGGGTGCGACCGCCGGGTCGGGGAGCTCCCAGGCCATCGCCGTAGTAGAAGTCGGCGACCGGGCAGACCATGCCGCCCGAGCTCGAGCCAGACGCCGAGGACTCGTCGTAGCCGTTGCCACACCCGCCGCCGTTGCCTCCACCGCCGTTGCCGTTGCCGTTGCCTCCACCGCCGTTGCCGTCCTTCACGCCGGGGCCGAACGCCGTGCCGTATGCAGCGTGCGCGTCAGCAGCAGCCGAAGCGGTATAGGGGCCGAGCGCGGCCCACGTATATGTGGCGACGACGCCCGTGGTGGGGATGCCGTTGTCGGACTGGAAGGACTTCACGGCCTGGGCGGTCTTCGGGCCAAAGTAGCCGCTGGCGGGCTTCACGCCGAGGGCGCGCTGCAGGACCGCCACCGACTCGCCGCTGTCGGTCTCCTCGAGCACGGGTGGCTCGCCCGACGAGGCACTGCGAGCCTTGCGCGTGGTGGGTGTCTCCTGGAGGGCCGCCGGCTTGGCGTTGACGAAGCCATCGGGGGTGTCGGCCGCGGCGAGTGCGCTCTCCACCGTCTCCGCGCCGAGTGCCGACCAGGTGAAGGGGCCGATCTTGCCTGTCGCGGGCAGCCCGATGCTCTCCTGGTATTCGATGACGGCCTTGCGAGTCTTGGGGCCGAAGTAGCCGGTCGGCTCGACGTCGAGGGCACGCTGGGCGGCCTCGATCACGGTGCCGTAGTCACCCTCGGTCGCCACGGGCAGCTCCTCGGCCGCGAGCGGGGCGGGCTCGGCTGCTGTCGAGTCGGCGGGGGTGGACGCCGACTCCGGCGAGTCGGTCGCATCCGCCGTGGGTGCGGGCGCCGGCTGGGTTGTGGCAGGGCGGGACGTCGTACCGCTGGGTGGCGCGGGTGTCGCCAGGGCGGCGACGCCGGCCGGCTCGGGCGTGGAGCCTGCGTCGGGTCGGAAGACGAGCACGGCGCCCACGAGAGCGAGGACGAGCACGGTGACGGTGACCGACAGACGCCGCAGGCGCAGGCGGCGTGCCTGGGCGGCGCGCTGGGCCTGGCGAGCGGCCCGGCGCTCCTCCGGGGAGGGCGCGGGACCCTGGGGGTCGTCCGACGGGGCTGACCGGTCAGTCCACATGGTCATGGGACCCTAGCCGAAGGTCACAGTTCTGTCACATCCGTCCCACACGCCACACGGCATCCTTGACCCGCGCACCCCAGGTGTTTCACGGGGAACCCATGAGGGGGCTCGGGGGATGATCTGATACCCCGGTGACCATGCGCACCCCACTCCTCCGTGGCGCAGCGGCCCTAGCCGTGGCGACCGTTCTCCTGGCCCCAGCTGGGGCGGTAGCCCAGTCGGCCCCTCGCGGCGATGTCGCCCCTCCGTCCACCAGCACCTCCACCCTGCCGAGCGAAGCGACCACGCGACTTAACGCCGGGCTCCTCGAGGCCTGGGCCGGCCAGACCGGCGGCGCGATGGCGACGGTGATCGTGCCGGGCCGCGGCCGCTGGGTGGGCACGGTGGGCTACGCCAACGACGAGCGCAAGCGCGCGATGACGCCGGATAGGCAGTCCAACATCGGCTCGGTCACCAAGACCTTCACCGCCATGCTCGTGCTGCAGGAAGTGGCTGCGGGACGGCTCGACCTCGATGACCGCCTCGACCGCTGGTACCCCGCGATCCCTAAGGCCGATGAGATCACCATCGCGATGTTGCTCAATATGAGCAGCGGCATCGGCGACTACCTGAACTCCAACGTCCTCGGGTTCGCCGAGGAACTCATGAAGAACCCGAAGCAGCGATACCGCCCTGACGACCTCATCGCCATGGGTGCCGCACTGCCCCGGGAGTTCGACGTCCCCGGCTCCGGCTTCGCCTATTCCAATACCAACACCGTCATCCTGGCTCGCATCCTCAAGAAGGAGACGGGCACGTCGTACGCCGCCCTGCTGAAGTCGCGGCTCTTCGAGCCGCTCGGGCTGTCACGGAGCTTCCTCGACACATCGGGCGATCTGCAGCCACCGAACGCGCAGACCTATTCGGACGTCTTCTCCATCGACCCGAGCGTGCCACCCGTCGGGCGCACCACCACCTGGAGCCAGTCGGTCACCTGGGCCGGCGGCGGGCTCGCGTCGACGATCGGCGACCTCGGGCGATGGGGCCGCACTCTGGGCACGGGTCGCGGCGCCATCCCCGCGTCGCTGGCCGCCGAGAGACTGGACAACTGCGCACCATCGGAGACCGGCACCCAGACTGCGTACTGCCTCGGACTCGTCGTCAATCGCGATGTCGCGACGGGCGAGCCCGTCACGCTCTGGCACAACGGCCGCGTCTTCGGCGCCGTGGCATACGTGGGCTACTACCCCGCGACCCGGGCCGTGGTCGCGGTCATGGCCAACTCCGACATGGCCGGCCCTGATGGTCAGCATGTATCGATGCGCGGCAAGGACGCGATCGAGGCTGCGGTGCCCGGACTCCTCGGCCTCTAGACAAGAGTTTGAGCGCTCATGCACTCGGTGCACTTCCACACGTAGGCTCCTAGGCGCCCTGCTGAAGGGGGCGTGTGCAGGGCGTGACCTATGGCAGTGGGTACGCCAGCACGCGCGACGTCGGTGCACACGACCGTTCCTCGGTGCAGGTCCTGATCGCCGTGCGCGGAATCGGTTGCGTCGACTGGTCGAACACTGGCCATCCACCTCAGGTCACCCGGGCGCAGCTGTGCAACGCTCAAGCGGTGCCGACGGCGTGGTCGGCGGACTGCGAAACCTCAGCCTCACTGGCTCCGCGGCCTCCTGATCCGCGTGTGCGCCGACATGGCGAGCCCTGGACTCGTTCGCGCTTCGATTCTCACCCATACTGCAACTGTGACCGAGTACCGGCTCCACGGAGACGAGTATGTGGCGGATCCCTATCCCCTTTATCGCCGCATGGCTGAGGAATCCCCTGTGTGGCTACAAGAGGCCACTGGTCACGTGTATCTGTCCCGCTTTGCAGACGTGCGAGCAGTCCTCATGGACAGTCACGGCTTCAGTAATGACCGGGTGGCAGACCGCTTGAGCCGAACGGCCGACGGAATGCCCGCACAGTGCCTGGCAGCGATCCTTCACGATCGACTCGTCATGACGGATGGCCCACACCACCGTGCCTTACGCCAGCACATGCGTGACTCCTTCACGGCTAAGCACGTGGGCACCTACGAGCCCCTAGTCAGCGAGGTCATCGAAGGTCAACTCGCGGAACTCGACTGGCGGACGCCCGTCGACTTCCTGGGCGAAGTGGCGCTTCCGATCCCCTCCCAGATCATCTTGCGGGTACTTGGCTTTCCACCCACGGACTTCGTGCATCTGCGGCGATGGACAAGGGAATTCTACGACTGGCTGGCAACCAGCCCGGGCACCATCGAGGAGCGCACAGAGCAGGCTTATGAATCAACCGAGGCGATGCGCGCCTATGTCACTGGATTGCTCCGCGAGCCCCCCGCCAGCAGCGACTCCGGCCTGCTCGGAGACCTGCTTGCCGCATATCACGCGGGAACCCTTACGCGAGACGAGGTCGTCGCAAATCTCATCGGCCTCGTCAACGCCGCACACGAAACAACCACAAGCCTCATGGCAAACGCTATGGTCCTTCTGCTTCGCAACCCCGATCAACTCGCACTGCTCCTCGAGGATCCCTCGCTCATCTCGCGCGCTGTGATTGAGGTCGGACGACTGGAAAGTCCCGCTCAAATCATCAGCCGGGTCGTCGCGCACGACCAGGAATTCGGCGGACTCTCGCTCCATCAGGGGCAGTTGATGGCATTGAATCTCGCCCAGGCAAACCGAGACCCCGACGTCTACCCCGACCCGGACCGCTTCGACATCACTCGCTCGGGCCCCAGTCCCTTGACCTTCGGCCACGGGGAGCACTTCTGCATAGGCACGGCGTTGGCGACGTTGGAGACCGAAGTCCTCCTGGCCACGTTGCTGCCTCGAATGCGCGGCGCCACCATCCTCAACGAGCCGGTCATGTGGCGTCCGACGCCCGCCTTTCGGTGCCCCGCGGCGCTCTTGATCCAATTCACCTGAAGTGCGTCGCCTCCACACGGCATCCTTGACCCGCTCACCACAGGTGCTTCACGGGGAACCCATGAGGAGCACCAGACCCCTAGGGGTAGATCAGCGGGCAGGCCACCGAACGCGCGGGCAGCGTGCCGTAGAGCAGATACGGCGTGACCGCCGCATCGACGCAGGGCGACGGCCCGCCGTAGGTCACATGCTGCGTGCCCGCGTAGGTGACCATCGACGAGCCGGTGAAGGCATTGGCGGTGGCCCGCGCTCCCAGCCAGGGGGTCCGGTTGTCGCCGATGGAATTGACGATCACGGGTGGATTCGGCAAGCGCAGCGTCCCGGCCAGAGGTGGCACGGACCTCCCCAGCGCAGGTAGGCCTGCGCATTGCGTGCCCTCGCTGATGGACGGAAGGCCGAGTGCGGTGCCGCCCACCTTGGCCGCCTGCTGCGCCGCACCGGCGATGACTTCCGCGCTAGGACGATCATGCATGTCGGAGCAATTGATGAAGTGGTAGGCAGGATTGGCGCCGCCCCTGCCTCGACCTGTTGCAGCTTCGGACCTCACACGCTCGTACTGCTCGCGAGTGATGGCGCGTGACTGGCGGACGGCGTCGTACAACTGGTTGATGATGATGTTGGCATCGGGCCACTGGCTCTGATAGGCCGCGGTGCCCGTGAGGAAGCTGATGACGTCCCACCTGGTCAGCTCGTCGTCGCCATCCGTGGAAAGGACGTTGTCTTCCAGGAAGCTCATCACGACGCGATAGGAGCGCTTCGACTTGGCCCCGAAGGCTCCGAGCATGGTCTGGATCGCCGTGGCGTCGTCCCAGATGTGCTCACGTGCGTAGTCGCCGATCGCAGGGGTCGGCGTGATGGTCCCGTCGAGGATCAGGGCACGAAGCCGCTGGGGGAACTGCTGCGCGTAGGCGCGGCCGAGGGTCGTGCCGTAGCTCATGCCCCAGAAGGCGATCTTCTCCACCCCGAGGGCTCGGCGCAGTGCGTCGATGTCTCGGATGACCTGCCAGCTCCCCACGAACTCCGCATCGCCCTCGTTAGCGGCGAGGCACTTCTGCAGTGCCGCCGACATGGCGTCGAGGAATGTCGCGGTCTCTGCCTGCCAGTCGATAGGTCCGGTCGGTGGGAATTCCGGCTGCGGGGTGCGGCATCCGGTCAGCTCGGGCTGGGACGCACCGACACCGCGCGGATCGAAGGCCACGACGTCGTAGACGTCTCTGACTTCCTTGGGCAGCCTCTCCCGCACGAAGGCCAGGGCCTCTACGCCTCCGCCACCCGGGCCTCCCGGATTGAAGATGAGTACGCCCCGAGACGGAGCGACTTCAGCCCGGATACGAGCGACAGCGATCCGGTAGGTACTCGAGTCAGCGCTCCCCCAGTCGCGTGGCACGGTCAGATACGAACATTGCGCTCGCTTCAACTCCTTACTCGTGCATGGCTTCCAACTCAGAGTGGGCTGGGCACCGTCGCGAAGCTCGACCTCGATCGCCGGCTGGGCTACCGCCCCTGCGGGAATACCGAGGAGTACAACAGAAGACACGAGAGCTGCGGTGAAGAGTCGGCGCATCCTGAGACCGTATCGACCTTGAAGTGCGCGGACGCCCAAACGACGAGTTTCCCACCGTGTCGACTAGCGTGAGGGCCATGCGCTACGACGGGACGATGCTCATGACCGAGCAACTCGACGCCTGCCGTGACTTCTACCGAGGCCTCCTGAGCATAGACGCCGAGTCCGGAGCGGGCTGGGCCAACTTCCCCCTGCGCGATGGCACCTTCGTGGCCCTGCACACGCCGTGGCGCCCCGGCATGACGACGACGGGCGGCTCCCAGGTGCTGCTGCTGCGGGTCGACTCCCTCGCGCAGGAGAGCGCGCGCCTGACGGCGCTGGGCATCGAGTGCTCCGAGCCTCACGAGATCCCGGGCGGGGCCGTCGTGACACTGAGCGATCCCGACGGCCGAACGATCCAGCTGATCGAGCGGACGTAGGCGAGCGCGTTTCGTAGGACCATCTGTCTACCATCCACCGACGCTCGTCGATGTTTGCTGTGCACAGCTGCCATGCAGGTCTTGATCAGTCCGGCTATAGATAGTGAGGTTTCCGCGGGGGCTCTTGAGCGGCCGCACCCAGGCCGACATCAGCCGCATCGAGCGACGAACTCCCCGCCAGAAGCCCTCACAGGCCCCCGACGGGGAGTTTCGTCACTTCCGGGCAGCGAGTTTCGTCACTACCCCTACGCGGGGCACTTACGAAACTCTCCGGCCCCCGTGAGATCGAGCCGCCTTCAAGTCTTCGAACGAGGGCCGCACGCCATTTCGGCCCGTCCTTGCACACCACTACCGCGGCGCCACAGGTCTCACCCTGAACTGGACCCCTCCTTCACCACTTCACGCCGAGGACGTCTCCGCCATCATGGGATGACGGAGAATTCCCCCTGTCCGTCGGCAATGCGACCGAGGTTGAACGTGAAGGTGCTGCCGTCAGCGACCGTCACGGCGCCTTCGGAGCTAAAGATGCCCGAACACGTCGTGCTCCAGTCGCCTTGGTAGGGGTCGCTGCAGGAAACGGATGCGGGGGGAGCGGTGTATCCCACTTGCTGGATGTCCGTCCCCGACGAGATCCACACTGCCGCAATCGTGCAGGCAGCGTCGTTTGAGGCCACTGTGCCCTTGCCTTTGCAATAGTCCACCCCTGGGGCGCTGCTGGTGATGTACTGCCACCCTCCGGTCACACCCGCGGCCATTCCGATCGTCACGGGCAAGTAGAATCCGCCATAGTCGGCACCCAGTGCATTGGGCACGATGACGCCAATGGTCGCCATCGCCACCTCACCTACGGCCTCATCATTCGTCCAATCGCTCTCCACCTCGATGCTCGGGAAACTGAGCGTGCAGGTCGACTGGTTGAGTGCCACTCCCTCGGTTCCCGGACTGCCCGGGATGGGAAGGAAGACCGAGCAGGCCCCCAAACCTGTCTTCCCGAACTCAACCGTGGTGGTCATCTGCGGACCTCCGAGATTCAGCGGTGGAGTCGTGGAGGCAGGGTTGTAGTAGGTCCACCACCCTGAGAAGTTTCCCGGGGGAGGACTACCCACGGTCGTGTAGGACCACGCCTCAGACGAAACCTGGGAGGCCAGCGGGTAGTAGTACCCGACCGGCGAGTAGGGAGTGTCGTTAAACAGTTGTGGACTCATATTCTGGACGCCTATGTCGTCCCTGCCCCACAAGGTTGAGAAGGACACCTGCATGCCGAAGTTGGCGGCGAGCGGTTGCGTGGTGTCGGCCCAACTCACGGTCACCTCGTTGCCCTGGGCGTCCAAGCCGGTGATGGACGACGGGGGTGTCGATCCGGGGAAGTGATTGCTGCCCGTCTCACCCCAATTGCCGCAGGTCAGCGCGAAGTCGCCCGCGGTCAGGCCCGCAGCGTTGCCAGCATTGGCCGCGTCGACTTGCCACCACGTCAGGGTGGGTGCTGTCTCGTCGCAGAGCATGAGATTGTTGATGATCGAGGACCCCATCGTGATGGTGCCCGTTTCATTGGAGTACGGCGACAGGGTGTTTCCGTCGTAGCAGCTCCCGCCCACGGTGTCGTCCGGACTTGCATAGGCGCCGCAACTCAGCGAAGTGTCATCACTCGTTGGCGGCGCACTCACCGCACCGCCCGATGCCGTGGTCAGGATGGACGGACAGGTCGTGTCGTTCAAAGCGCCATTCGGCCCGAGCAGGCTTCCAGTGGCCCCATTCTCCGCGTCATAAGCCTGCAGCGTCTCCAGGCACGTACCGATGTTGCGGAGACCGACGTACTGATACAGCACGGCGTTCGACATCCACGTCTCGCCGTTTGTCGCGACACTTGGTAGGAGGCCTAGCGGGGTCTTCGCCGGCAGTCCGGCGCCCTCGACATATAAACCGATATTGGTGTCATCGAACACGGCGTTGATGTTGTCCGGGCCGCCCGTCGGATAGGCCTGGGGAGCGACGGGCACGTCGGAGATGGTGAATCCAATGGCATTGCGATAGAGCTGATTGACGCGCGCGGCATAGAGCTGGGTGAGTGCCTTCTGGGCAGCGTTGTACACAGCTGTCTGTTGAGCCGCTGTAGGCGCCGAACCCAGCGTCTCCTGCAAGGCGGGGTAGGAATACCAGGTGCCCGGCGCATCGCCGAGTGAGCTCAGAGCCGTACTGGGGGACCCACTGGTGTTGGCGCCGTTGTAGAAGTTGATCTGATTGACCAGGTACTCCATCTGGAACGCCTGTTGAAGCACCCCGAGCGACTCCTGGTAGAAGCTCGACAGCCCCTGGTTGTAGGAATCGAAGAGCGGCACCACGTTGGCACCATCATTGCGGTAGTTCTCGATCTCCGTCTGCAGTTGGACCGCCAGCGCGGAGTAAAGCAGGTACAGGTAGGACGCCGGATCAACCGAAACACTCTTGTAGCAGTTGGGAATTGTGTCGTCAGCGGAAACCGGTGGCAGCAACGACGATCCGGAGCAATTCACCTCAGATCCGGAGATCTCATCAACATTGCCCGGGAAGGTGCCAGAGGCCTCGACCCCAGTGGTGAAGGTGACGAGTTCCGCGAAAACGGTGGGTGACGTGGCAGAATTGGACACCGATGCATCCGCGATAGGTGCAGCCGGACCGGACCAGAACTGTGCGTCTTGCATGAATCCGGTGAATTGATCCTGAATCTCCCCCGTCGAGACGTCGTAGTTTGCGGCAGCACTGCCGGCGATCTCCGACTGGGCGACGTACGCCTCCTGGATGAGCACATTCTGGGTCTTCTTCAGGTCGTCCTGCAATGACTGGATCTGCGATTCCTGGAAGCCCAACTGGGAGTTCACCAACTGGAACTCCGCCTCGAGGCAGGCGCTTCCCGCACTCGTCGCGGCATCGCCCGCATACGCGGCGGCATCGTTGAGTCCCGCAGCAAAGACCGGCCCGGCGACAGGAATGAGCGAAACAAAGCCCGACGCGACGATGAGCCCGGTGCCCGAGTTCTGATTCATCACCGAGCCGCAACTCTCGTCGCCGGGGTCAGGGCCTTGATCCCCCGCGAATACATCGCCGAGATGCCGCTGGTCGATAGGTCCCTTCGGTGACCTTGGACGGAAGACAAAGGATGTGCTGGTGAATTTCGGGAAGCGACCGGCGGCTTCCGTGCTCAGTCGATGCGTGCCCGACTGACTCGGGAAGACGAGCGGGTTTTCGCCACGCGGCTTCGCAGTGCGCACCTTCTTCCAGCCGTTCTCGGTCTTGCGCTCCAGAGTGACCTGCCATCCACGACGAGGAGCCACTTGGACCTCAATGGCGCCCGCGCCCCCGATGGTGAACTCAGGCGTGGGGCGGTACTTCGTGGCGGGTGAAGTCATCGCCTTGTACCCGTGCTGCGCCGGCACCACCACGCGATACGAGCCGGATTTCACACCTAGGGCGATCTCCTCGAGGCGCCCCCGCGTCTCGTAGCCACCCACCGTCTTCCAGGTCTGCCCTGACTTACGCTGGAGCGTAAATCGCCATGACTTGATGCCAGCTAATCCGGGTTGGACGCGGATGACCAGCTTCGGTCCGCCTGCTAATTCGACACGTGGGGCGGCCTTGGCGGCGGTCTGTGAGACAGCAGCTCCTGCGATCAAGGATGCCGGACCTGCGGTGGCCAAGCCCGCAGGAAGTGTCATGGCGACGACCGAGCAGGCAATCAAGCCTCCGAAAAGAAGCTGCGTTCCGCGCGACTTCACATGCGTCTCCCTTGCGTCTTCGCAGGCGAGAACTCGGCGCCCCTCGCAGTCACCTGCTGGTGAGCAAAGGGTAGCCCCTTCACGGCCTGACACCCCGAGGGATGTATGTCCCCACCACATGGCGGGGTACTGCCGAAACTCCGTGACACCCGTGGATTCGTGGTACGCCGGACCCCCCACGTAAGGGCTGCACGCGATGTCGGACATTCCTTGCACGCCCACCCGCGACGAGCGCCCTGGTGTCAGACGGTGACCACCCGGGACACGACTCCGCGAACGTTGAACTTGACCGTGATGCTGTCGCTCGCGGACACTGCGCGCTTCCAAACGAACGTCCCGTCGCTGCCGACGGTCAACGTCTCCCCTCGAATGGCACGCCCTCCATTGATCTTGAACCAGGGCACGACATCGGATCCCGCGGAGATGTTGACCGTGGCACCACGCACCACGACCTGGGTCTTCGTGCGTGAAGCGCTCGCCGTAACTTCCGGCGCATCGACGCGCAGTGTCGCGGACCGGCCGGCGCCCACGGTGAAGTAGACCTGAGCCACCTTGTCCGCTGCGACCAGTCGCGACCAGGTGAACGATCCATCCGCTCCGATCGTCACGGGCACGCCCGCGCTGAAGGAGCTCTGGCTGCTCAACTTGATCATCGGCGTGACCTTGGCGCCCGGTGCGGCCCCGATCACGGCACCGAGGGCGCTGAGCTCCTCGACATCCCGGGTGAGGCTCGCCGACAGCGTGGGCACCACGGGCGCGGGTGCGGTCACGGCGATCGTGAAGGCAGCGACTGACGCACCATAGGAATCGGTGCCGGTGACCTGGAGGGCCACCGGACCGGACGTCGCCTGAGTGGGCGTGCCCGTGATCACTCCGGTGGTCGCGTTGAGCGCCAGGCCGGCCGGGAGCGCGCCTGAGGTCACGGCGTAGGAGATGGAACCTTCGATGTGAGACACGGCCGGGGTCAGCGTGGTGACCGCGCCCACATCACTGGTCACGCTGGGGTAGGCCAACGTCAGAGTGTGAGCCAGGACCTCGATCGAGAACGTCACATCCACGCTGGTCGCCGAGTCAGTCACACGCACCGTCACGGGTGCGGCGCTCTGCGCCGCGGTCGGCGTCCCGGACACGACGCCCGTCGTGGCGTTTAGCGTCATCCCGTCAGGGACCTGACCCGCGACGACGCGGAACCCCAGTGCACCAGAGGCGCCGCTCACCGTTGGCGTGACGGTCTGGCCCTTGCCCACGTGGGCGACGACATTGGGGTAGCTCGCGGAGAGGGCCGCCGGCCCAGAATCCACGGAGAGAGTGAACGAGGCAGACGACACTCCAAGGTCGTCACGCGCCGTGATAGTGACCGACACCGGACCCGCGGTCGCGCGCGTCGGGCTGCCGGCGATCACGCCCGTGGCCGCATCGAGTCGCAGTCCCGCCGGCAGCGTGCCCGCCGACACGGCGTAGTCCCGCACGGGACCGATCGCCAGGGACGTATGCGGGGTGATTGTGACCGGCGCGCCCACATGACCCGCGTAGTCGCCGTACGACAGGGAGAAGTCATGGGGAGCAATGCGGATGCGCACCGGCACCGTGAGCGACTGGTTGGCCGCATCCCTCACCACGACGGGGAAGAGGCCGTCTGCCGGCTGGCGAGGCACCCCGGAGATGGCTCCCGTCGCCGGATCGAGCGACAGCCCCACCGGAAGCGGAGTCGAGCCCGAGGAGAAGCGGAACGGCGCCGTACCACCCGAGACCGTCGGCGTGAACGCAATCGCCCGACCGACGCGCAGGTCCAACTCGGTCGGGTAGTAGGCGTTCAGCGGCTGGGGTGGCGCCGTCGGCGTGACGTAGACACGATTGGAGTCCGTCACATAGGCCATGCCCTTGAGTGCCTCCACGATGATGTTGTAGGAGACGCCGTTGGCCAGACCGGTGAACGTGAACGGACAGGGCTTCGCTGAGCACGTGCTCTCGATCTGAAGTGTGGGCTGACCGGGGGCGCGAAGGAACACGATGTAGTTGTCGGCACCCGACGCCGTCGTGAATGAGCCTGAGATCGTCTGGTCGCCACCCACAGCGGCCAGCGTGAACGCCTCGGCCGGTGTGGGCACGAGCGCGGAGGCAGTGCCCCACGCGCTGGCCGCGCCCCCGGAGGTCACGGCACGGACGCGCCCGCGCACCGTCGTGCCCGGCGTGAGACCCCCGACGTCACCGTTCGTGGCCAGCGGGTCAGGACGGTAGGGCTGCGGGCGCCATGTCGTGCCCGCGTCGCTGGACCATTCAACTTCAAAGGAGCCCGGGGTGAAGGACCCCCAGGAGTACGGCGCCCAGTCGAACTGCGCCAGCGTCCCGCTCATGGTCACCGACACCTTGGGCGCATCGGGGACAGGGATGGTGGGGGTGAAGGCGGACGGGGGCTCGGTGAACGCGATGTACGAACCCGTCTTGCTGCGCGCGTACACGATGGCCAGGTACTTCGAGCTGTTGACGAGGCCGGTGGCCGACTGCCTGCATTCCGTGGCGCATGACGTCACCGTGGCGTTACCACCGCCTTGACCGGTGAATGCGTCGAACCAATCGACGAGGTAGGCCTCGGCTCCCGGCACAGGCGTCCACGTGAGGACGGCCGAGCCATCACCCACCTTCGCCGTAATGGGGATACCGGGATTGGCAACCGTCGCGCTGGCGGATCCCCACGCGCTGACAGTGCCGTCCTGGGCATTGGCGCGCACGCGGTATTCGTAGGTCTTGCCCACTCCCAGGTCCGGATCGGTGAGGCTTGTCTGTGTCGACGGCTTCGTGAAGGTCGTAACCCGCCCATTGGGCAGCGCCTGCCGCTCAATGGTGAAGTCCTTCGGCGTGAGGCCCTGCCAGTCGTAGGGTCCCCAGGCGAGCGTGACGGTGCGCGTCGCAGCATCCAGCGTGGCCTTCACTGTCGGCGTCGGCAGGGTGGCACTAGGCGTGGCGGGGGCCGAGGCACTCGACGGGGCCGAAGTGCCGACAGCGTTGGTCGCCGTCACGACGAAGGTGTACGCCGTGCCGTTGGTGAGGCTTCCCACCGAGCATGATGTTGCACCCGTCGTCGAGCAGGTCTTGCCACCGGGAGTCGAAGTGACCGTGTAGGCGGTCACCGGCCAACCGCTGGTGTCGACCGGAGCCGTCCAGGAGACCGTGGCTGAGGCGTTGCCTGCAGCCGCAGACACTCCAGTCGGCGCAGGCAGCGTCGATTGCAGGTTGACGGACCAGTAGGTGTTGTCCTGGAAGACGGTCACCAATCCCGTGCGCTGCACGACGATGGTCTTAGTGGTGCCCTGCGGCACCGGGCAGAGTTCGCTATGGAACGGGTCGCAGTCCTGGCTATCCATGGTGAACTTGGCCGGCGTGGGATGCGCGGCATCCACCTGGTCGTAGTAGATGAAGATCGAGTCGTCGGTTGCCTGGAAGGTCACCTGATCGCCGACAGCCAAACTCGGCAACACCGTAGGAGTCGGACCCGTGGGCGTGAGGGTTACCGGACCGAGGGTGGCTCGCGGCGCATTCGTGGCGGCCTGCGACGGTGCCGAGACCGACATCCCTGCCAGCAGTGCGGCGATGGCGACGGCAACCAGGGTTCGACGAGCGCGCATGGGGGACCTCCGAGTTTTCCGGAGCATACACAGTGTAAGGATGTCACCCTGGATGTCAGGATTGCCGGAGTTCGCCGCCGTAGGCACCCGGCTTCGGGGCTGGTCCGAGGATCCCGCGCTCGCGCGCCTTGACCACCCAACTCACCACCGTCCGGGGTGAGACATTGCGCTCCAGCGCAATGCGCTTGGCGTAGCCGCGGCCCACGCGGAGGTACTCCTCGGCAATGTCACGAAGGAAGGCATCCGAGAGCTGCCCGCGTCCAGAACGCGACCCACTCGCTACTTCGGGGAAGCCCGTGACAGGCAGGTCGATGGAGAAGGGGTCGATGCCCTCGGCCACGAGTCTCGGCACCAATCTCTCGACGATGTCCAATGGGGTCTGCCAACGGAATTCACGCTGCAGGGCCACGACGTCGAGGCCGTTGGCACACACGAAGGACATGCTCGTGATCGCCGGGCAATCCTCCACTAGATCCACCGTGGCGTCGATCTGCAATGCGATGGCACCCGATGCGTCGGTGATGACGTAGTCGACAACCGCAGGCAGCTCCACGCGCACCCCGTTTCCGGCAGTCCACGTGCGTCGATCTCCGACTCCGTGGCAGAGCCTCGAGGAGACGCCGTGCGGCCGATCCGCCGTCATGGGGCCTCCGAGTGGGTAGGTGCGCGCCATCGTACGGCGACCCGCAGCACCGCTGACCAACTCTTCGTCGTCACCGGTCCACGAAGAACCACGAAACCAGCGTCACCGCGAGCGCGCAGATCGCTGACACGAGGACCGCGACGGCGAATCCGACGAGCAGCCACCACGATCCGGGCATCCCTTGGATGACCACGGACTGAAGCACGGCAAGCACGAAGGCACCTGCCCCGAGGACGGATCCGAGGAGTGCGATTGTCCCCAGTTGCCTGGGTCGCGGCAAGGCACGGACCTTCCAGCGACACAGCGAGATGGCGACCGCCCACAGCGCAATGGCAATGACGACCACCAGGAATCCCGGAGGCGGTGGATGATCAGCGCCAGCGAACGCCACCAGGGCAAGTGCCGTGCCGGTCGCTGTGCCCAAGAGCACTTGACGCGTCGCAGCGCTCGCCTTCACCTTCACAGGGTAGGTCCGGTCGACAACGCAAAAATGTGAATGGGGACACCCCGAGAGGTGTCCCCATTCACATGGCGGTGGCGGTGGGATTTGAACCCACGGTGGAGTTGCCCCCACACACGCTTTCGAGGCGTGCTCCTTTGGCCGCTCGGACACGCCACCGCCGAAGAGGGTACAGGCGAGGCTCAGGTCGCCGCGGCGAGGACCAAGCCCCAGGCCACGGCCCAGCGGTGACCCAGTTGCCCGGCTACGTCGGCCCGGCCGATCACCGCACCCGGCAGCGCGCGACCCACCGCCTCGACGAGTTCGTCATCCCCGGCCGGTCCGCCGACCAGCACGATCTGCGATGCCGTCCCGTCGGGAAGCACGCGTCGGACGTTGTCGCCGATCACCGCCTCCTTCAGTGCCAGCCGGAGCATGCGCCATTCGGAGCCGCCAAGATGGCGCGCGAACGGCAGCGGCCCGCCGGGGCCCTGACACACCAGCCAGCCAACCGTGCCCGGGGGAGCAGGGGGAGCGAGGAAGTGGCGACCGCCGTCCTCTTCGATCGCCAACTGCGGAGCGTCGATGCGCCGCGCGGGACCGCGCTTGACCCACTCGGCTGCGCCACGCGAGATCTGCAGTACGTCGGCCACCGCCACGGTGAGCATCTCGCCGCACCCGGCCACGGTCGCGTGCTTCACAAGGTCCGACATGTCGAGGGTGCCGCCGCCCAGGTCGAGCACCACCGCATCTGCAGATGCGCCGGGCGTCGTGAGCGCACCCGCGCGCCCCGCAGCAACTTCCGATGACAGCACGCTGACCTCGCCACCCCAGCGGTGCTTCAGTCCATCGACGTGCAGCCCATCGCTGCCTGCCGCCCGCAAAGATGCCAGCACCATCGATGTCGTCGACACCGCGTCGGCTCGCCAGCCCGGGATGTTCACCACCTCGCGCAGATCGACCGTCCACACATCGTCAGCGCTGGCGCGCAACTCGCTCAGCCACACCTGCTCATCTACCGCGGGGGCGGTGGGCCGGTTGGCGAGTACGCCGACCACCGCGCTGCGCGAGCCCCTCAGGGCCCCCACAGCCGCGACCGCATCGGCGTGATCATCGGCAGACAGTCCAAGCGCGGCACCGAGACGCAGGGGGTCGCTCAGCACGCCGAGCGCTCGACCCTCGCCGGCCACCTCGACGGCCACGCGAGGGCACGACAGAACGGCTTTGGGATCGATCGCATCAACGATGGGGATATCGGTGTCGATGCGCGCCGTCACCAGTCGTGCCTCATCGCCGGCGAGCACGATTGCCACGACATTGGCACCCGAGGCAACCCATCGACGCACCTGTCGCGCGGTCTCGCGATAGCCCAGCGGATCGGTGGCCACCAGTACGACCGGTTCGTCGACCGAATGCGGCTCGCGTTCTACGGGAATCGGCGTACCCGCGCCGAATCCGGATCCGGCGGGCGACACCGGCCCCCGCGACAACACGACGAGGAGACCGGTGTCGGTGGGTGCCAGGCCGACATCGACGCAGGAGGTGTCGACCGGCTGCTGACTGGTCATCACCGCCAGGTCGACTCGGTGCCCCAGTCGGCGCTCCATGCGTGCAAGCAGTCGCGCCGCACCCTCACCCGACGCGATGCTGCCCTTGACCCCGCGCGTGGGCATGCGATCCCAGATCACGGGCCGCCCATCGGCGGCGATGACGATCTCAGTGGTGGCGTTGCCGATATCGATGCCGGCGACGGTGCTCACGTCGCGAGGCCGCGCGTGCGGTAGGCCTGTGCCGCCTCACGCACCAGCCCAGCAGTCGCCGCCGCACCGGCCGCATCGAGCTCGACGGCGATGGCCTCGAGGTCGGCCACGGAGGACCGGCCCGGTCGCAGGGCCTCGTAGATCGCCATGACGCGATCATCGGGGAGCTGGGTCAACTCTGCCGCGCGTCGGAAGTTGGCGGCCAACTGCGGATTGCCGTGCTCCTGTGCCACGCCGGCCTGATGGAGCAGGGTGTCAGGGTGGATGCGCACATCATCGGGCGTGATCTCGCCCGCGCGCACGGCGTCGAGAGTTACTTCATCCACCGGCCTGCCCGAACGCGCGATGGTCATGGCGAGTCCACCAGCGTCAGGGCGTCGGGGGCAGCGCCCGCTGTTGAGCATTCGCGTTCGATCGCGACCAGTGACACCACCGCCGTGTGGTATCGCGCCTCGATCGCCTCATCGGAGTAGGGGTTGCGCTGCGGCTGGGGCGTCGCGCCCTTGGCATGCCGGCCAGCATTGACGCCGAGCTGGCGATAGGCCGCGCGGTCGAGGGTCGGCGCAACGCTGTAGAGCTCGAGGTTGGCCAGCGGGGTGAGGTCGCGGCGGTGGATCAGCGCGGTGCCCTTGGCCTGCAGCCCGATGCCGATGCCCGAGCCGGCTAGACGAGCGCCCGTCAGGCCGATCAGCCCTAGGTCGATCGTGTCGTTGACGCGCACGATGCGACCGACGCACCCCTCCTCCTCGAGCCCGGCGAGTAACTCCTCGAGAGCCTCGACGACAGTCAGGCCGCTGAGGGTGCGCCAGATCTCGCGACCGGTGGCCGGTGACACGGCAATGACGACGTCGCGGGGATCATTGCTCTGATCGGCCGACCCGCTCTCGTGCAGGCGATCGGTTGCGTAGGACGCCTGCTGACCGCGCAGGTCCTCCACCGACCGCTGCTGGCGGATGCGGTCGATCTCACGCTGACGTTCGGCCGACGGCACATAGCCGGTGCCGGGGCCGGCGTAGTCGTTGGGATCGGTCACCAGTGACAGCACGTCCATCTGCTCGGTGAAGATGGCCGCCGTCTGGAGATAGTCACCCTCGACTCGCGCACGCAGCATCGCCAGCAGTCGCTCGGCCTCCTCCTCGTAGCCGCACTCATCGAGTGCGGAGATGACGTCGAGCATCGTGATGCCCGAGTCGCGGATCAGTCGCGCGGCGCTGAGCGGCACCATGAGATCGGCGCTCGGCACGTCCTTCGAGCCCGCCGCGTCGATGGCCTCGTCGACCCAGGCATCGGGGAAGTCGGCCAGGCCCAGTGCCGAGTAGACATCGCGCACGGCCTGCGCGGCCCGAGTGCGAAGTCGGGCGACCTCGGGCTCCTCGGCCGTGCGCAGCCCCCCATCGACTCCCCAGTCGCGCTGCATCGCGAGGTAGTCGTCGATGTCCTCGGCATTCCACTGGCTGGGGCCGAACATGTTGTCGTAGCGTTGGATCGAGCCGAACCCGCTGCAGATGAAGTCGGTGCCGGCGATGAAGATCGGGTGTGTGCGCGAGGTGCGGCGCACCTCCGACTCGCTCATGAGTGCGTCATTGCCCGTACAGGACTCGAGGTTGCGCAGCATCACCATGAGGTTCTCTGCCATGAGGCTGCGTACGCCGCCGGGCACGGCTCCGGCCACCGACGCGGAGTCGATGCCGCCGTTCTGCACGCCCTGCGCTCCGATGGCGCGCGCTAGGGCGACGCAGCGGGCCTCGAGGTAGAACATCGAGCGGCCCTCGGCACCGCCCATCAGGGCCTCGGCACCACCACCGGAGGTGACGCGCATCTTGATGCCACGACTGGCATAGGCCGAGGTGAGGAATGCCTTCGACCACGGGGTGTCGTCACCATCGATGAAGATCTGCTCGGTGCCGTAGAGCGAGACGGTCTCGGCGTAGGAGACCAGGCCGCGCATGCCCATCTCGAGCTCGAGGGCCTCCTCGACCGAGCACTGCACGAGCAGCCCGGGCGAGCCAACCGCGGCCCCGATGCTCACCGCGATGGCATTCGATGGCGCATCGCCCAGCACCGGCACCGTGGTCTCGACCTCGCGGAAGCCGAAAGCCGCTGCCGTGGCCGCGTCGGCCGCCAACAGCAGCGGGTCATCGGAGCGATTGGTGACGTGGGCCTGATTGCTCGGCGTACGCCGGGCCCGGCACTTGGTCATCGCGATGACAAGCTCGGCCGGACGCAATAGTGCCAGGCTGCGGGCCAACTTGGCTGGAGTCATCCCCCCGGCGAGGCGTACGACTTCGTCGCGTGACACCGCCGGGTCGACAAGCATGCGCGCGAAGGCAAGATCGCCGATAAACATGGCCTCTGCGGCCACTGCAAGATCGAGGCCGTGTTCGGCGATGAAAGTGTCGAGCAGGTCGAACTCCGCACGCGACCGCGAGTCCATCTCGGTGATCACGCCGTCAGTCACGACGAGCGACGGCTCGGGGTCACTGGGGGAATCGAAGGCAACGAGGCCGAGTGCAGGGTCCGGGACGGCGAAGCCGTCGAGGTTGACCCGCTGGGCGTCCATGAAGCGGAAGCGCCCGATGCTCTCGGTCATCCACTCTCCCGCGCATAGACCTCGTGTGCCGCCTGCGCGCACGCGAGATCCTGCTCACCGGTGCCGCCGCTCACGCCGACGCCTCCGATGACGCGATCGCCGTCCCACAGGGGAAGTCCACCCGCGACTGCGATGTAGCGTCCGCCGTCGGCGGCGTTCATGCCGACCAGGTCGCCACCGGGGGTGATGAGGTCGGAGAGCTCGTGCGTGCCGATGCGATGGGAGACGGCCGTGTGCGCCTTGTCGGGAGCGAGCACCGGCCCGGCGATCTCCGCCCCATCCATGCGCTGGAAGGCGATGAGGTGTCCGCCCGCATCGACGACCGCCACGGAGACGACGATCCCCTGAGCGCTGGCCTTCTCCGTCGCCGCGACGCACATGCGCATAGCCAGGGCGAGGTCGACCTCGAATCTGCTCACGCGGGCCATGCCGATGCCGCCTTTCGCAGTCGATCGTGCAGGCCCGCCATGGCGACGACGCCGGGCAGGAGCGACTTGGGGATCTTGCACACGACCGTGTAGTTGGTATCGACCACGTTGGCGATCGGCGTGAGCGATGCCTGCGAGACGAACTGATAGGAGTCGATATGGCTCATGCCGGTGAGCTCAGCGAGCCAGAAGACCATCTGCTGGTGCGCGATGCGAAAGGCGTCCTCGAGTGGGCGCGCCGACCCGGTCGTCATGAGGAATTCATCGCTCTCCAGGCGCGGCCACTCGGTCGCGTAGCCCGGCAGCACCTCGAGGATGAACGTCGTATCCATGGCGCACTCCACGGCCACCCCGCAGGTCTCGCCCTCGCCCTGGCGAGCATGGCCATCGCCCAGGCTCATCAGCGCGCCATCGACATTGACCCCGAGGTAGCAGGTGACACCCGCACGCATCTCGGGCGTGTCCATGTTGCCGCCCCATGAGCCGGGTGTGAGGGATGAGCGGGCCTCGCCCAGCGGCGGAGCCACACCCACCGTGCCGTGCATCGGGTCAAGCGGCAGCGCGGCGGTGAACGGCGTGTCCGCGGCCATGTAGCGCACGACGCCATCGTGATGATCGATCTCGTAGATCCACGTGCGTTCGAGCAGGGCCGTGTGCAGCATCGCGGTGATGGGGGTCGCCGTGAGGGCGCCGAAGAAGGGCACGGTGCTACTGACACCCCAGGACTCGCGCGGATGGATCGAGATGAAGTGCACGGCAAGGGTGTCGCCCGGCACTGTGCCCTCGACGTAGAAGGGACCAGACTGCGGGTTGAGCAGGCGCGGATCGCACACCTCGCTGGCCATATCGGTGGTCGATCTCACTCGCCCGCCGAAGCAGTCCATCGTCCAGGTACTGATCACCGTGCCCGGCTTGACTGAGGCGACAGGAGCCGCGCCGCCGAACGTATAGGTGTAGGTGGTGGGATCTGCCCCTGCATCCGGCTCCCACCTCAGCTGATCCATGGCCGGATCCTCCTCCACTCAGCCGTGAGGGGTGCACCCAGGCCGGGCGCACCCCTCACGAGCAGTTCTGCGCTGTTAGACGCGCTCGTGCGCTTCCTCGAGCGTGGTGCGGCCGATCTCGGCGTAGAGGTCAGGCCGCTTCGCCCGCACCCACAGGGCGTAGCCGAAGCCGATGACCAGCAGGCCGATGACGTAGACCGGCATGAGCTGGAACACCAGGCTGTCGGCAGCCAGGCCAGCGGCGAACTGGCGGTTGTTCCACAGGAGGTAGAGGGCGTAGAGCATGCCGGCCGCGCCGATGATCGGGCACAGCAACGTGGTGATGAAGTTGCCCTTGTTGGTCTTCTTCACCCAGAAGTACCAGATAACGGCAATCGAGGTGATCGTCTGCACGATGAGGATCATGGCGGTGCCGATGAGCGCAAGCAGGCCGTAGACGTTGACGTAGGGGATGAGCTCCGGCACCGCTTCGCCCTCGATGTAGACGTTGGTGAAGAGCAGGAACGCGACGCAAAGCAGCAGGGTGATCACGCTCTGCACGATCGAGGCGGTGGCCGGTGAGCCGTGCTTGACGTTGACGGCCCCGATGGTGCGGCGTAGGAACCCGGAGGCGCTCTCGCGGCCCAGAGCGTAGATGTAGCGCGAGGCCGCGTTGTGGAAGGCCATGGCGCACGCGAAGGATCCGATGACCAGCAGGATCTTGTAGATCAGCACCATGAACCCGCCGAGGTTGGCATCGACCAGGCCGAGCCACAGGTCGACCGGAGCGGCGCCGGCCGAGATCTCTACCGACTTGGCCGCACCGTTGCCGACCACGACCATCCACGCCATGAAGGTGTAGAAGACACCCAGACCTATCACGGCGACGAGCGTGGCGATGGGCACATTGCGCTTGGGGTTCTTGGACTCCTCGCCGTAGACCGCGGTGGTCTCGAAGCCGACCCACGACCAGAAGGCGAAGAAGATGCCGATGGCCGCCACACCAGCGGCGACGCCCGTGCCAAAAGCGTTTTCTTGCAGGCTGACAAAGGCATTCTGCGGGGGCACGATCTCGCCAAACATGAAGCCGTCGGGGCCGCCCTTGAAGAGCACCGTGATACCCAGCGCCAGGAGCAGCAGTACCTCACAGATCAGGGTGACGCCGAGCACAGCGGCCGCCAAGGTGATGGAGTAGTAGGTCAGTAGTCCGATGACCACGATGCCGATGATCGCGATGATCATCCAGTTGAGGTTGATGCCGTAGGGCTTGAGCACGTATTCGGACGCGAAGTAGGCGAAGCCGCCGATCAGCGAGGCCTCGAAGATGATGTAGGCCACCGTGGCAATGAGGCCGGAGGCCATGCCCCACACCTGGCCGAGTCCGTGCGAGATGAAGCCATAGAAGGCACCCGCCGTCGTGATGTAGCGGGCCATGGCAACGTAGCCGATGGCGAAGATGGTCAGGACGATCGTGGCAAACAGGAAGCCGGCCGACGCTCCGATGCCGTTGCCGTAGCCGACAGCGATGGGCGTGTTGAAGCTCATGGCGGTGATCGGGGCGGCGTTGGCAACGGCCATGAGCAGGACGCCGACGAGGCCGACGGCTCCGGCCTTCAGGCGAGCCTGCTCCTTGAGGTTGACCTGGTGATCGCCGGGCAGGTCCGTGGGGCCTGAACCCTGGCTGCTTGTCGACATGGATCCTCCGGGGGCTAGGGCCCGCGTGACGCGGGTCACGTGCCCCGAAGTATGGGGGTGAACGCCGCCCAGGTAAAGGAAATTCGGCGTATTTGGGCCGGGTGTCATGGGGAGGCGCGACCGATTCGCCCCTTTTTCGGTATGGGATTTGGTATTGATTCGGTCTGGTTATTCGGTATGCTAGGGCCCGTGACCGACACGGCTCCCGCCGAATACGACTACGGCGTCTTCTCGTTTGCCTCCAAGGCCGAGGTCCTCGACAAGGCCAAGGAGTACTGGAACCCGGGCAAGACCCAGTTCTGGATCGACTCGGGAGTGCCCCTCGTCATCGACCGGCGCGAGGAGTACTTCCTGTGGGACATGTCGGGCAAACGCCTGATCGACCTGCATCTCAACGGCGGCACCTACAACCTCGGTCACCGCAATCCCGAGGTGGTCCAGGCCCTCACCGTGGCCATGCAGCACTTCGATGTGGGCAACCACCACTTCCCCGCCCTGGCGCGCACCGCTCTTGCCGAGGCCCTCGTCACCTCCGCCCCCGCCGGGCTCACCAAGGTGATCTACGGCTCGGGCGGTGGCGAGGCCATCGACATCGCCCTCAAGACCGCCCGCCACGCCACTCAGAAGCGCAAGATCGTCTCGATCGTCAAGGCCTACCACGGCCACACCGGCCTAGCAGTTGGCACGGGCGACGACCGCTTCTCCAAACTCTTCCTCGCCGACCAGCCCGAGGAATTCCCCCACGTCCCCTTCAACGATCTCGACGCGATGGAAGAAGCGCTGCGCGGTCGCGATGTCGCAGCGGTCATCATGGAGACCATCCCCGCGACCTACGGATTCCCGCTCCCCGACCCCGGCTACCTCCACGCCGTCAAGAAGATGTGCGAGGAGTACGACGCCCTCTACATCGCCGACGAGGTGCAGACCGGCCTGATGCGCACCGGCGAGTTGTGGGGCATCGCCAAGGAGGGCATTCAGCCCGACATCATGGTCACCGGCAAGGGCATCTCCGGCGGCATGTACCCCATCGCGTGCGTGCTGGTGCGCGAGGAGCACGCCGGCTGGCTCACC
>JBJTIQ010000219.1:0-3816 GCA_046095085.1 Actinomycetota bacterium
GCGCTGACTGGCAACGCTGACGTATTCGCCGGCTGCCATGGAGAAGGCGCCGGCCAGCAGGCCGGCGATGCCGGCGAAGAGCACGACACCGCGTTCGACGCCCGAACCGGCAAAGCCCATGACGAGCGCGGTATTGGAGACAAGCCCATCGCTGATGCCGAAGATCGCGGCGCGCACCGCGCCTGAGGTGTAGACGCGGTGCCAGCGTTCACCGAAGTCGACGCCGCCATCCGCGGTGATGACCCCGCGCTCCACCGCAGCGGTGGCAGGCTCGTGCGAACGCAGCCGGCGGAAGACCTCGGCGTGCTCTCGCTCGTCGGCGGACATCTTGGCCGGGGCCTCGGGCTCGTCGTCGTACATGCCCGCATCAGCCCCCTCGGCCTCCTCGAGATGGGCGAGTACGTCGTTCATGCCAGTGGCGCGCGCGCGGGCCACCATGGCCGCATCGTCAGGGTCGAGCGACGTGGGTGCCGGGGGCACTGGCACGCCGTATTCCTCGAGCTTGGTCACCCAGTGGGCCGCATGCTCTTCTTCCATGTCGGCGAGTTCGAGCAGGGCCTCTCGGCGATCTCCGGTGCTGAGGTCGGCCAGCGAGCGATAGAGCAGTGATGCCTTGCGCTCAGCCTCGAGGTAGCGCAGGAAGCGCCTGGGGTCGTCGCTCATCCGGAACCCTCGGTGTTGCCCGCATCCGCCGCGGCAGGATCGGTCAACTGGTATTGGTCGATCGCCTTGGCCACTGCTTCGCGCTCGATCTCACCGCGCTCGGCGAGGGCTGACAGCGTCGCCACAACGATCGATTCGGCATCGACCAGGAAGTGGCGGCGAAGGGCTCCACGAGTGTCGGACATTCCCCAGCCGTCGGTGCCCAGCGTGACGTAGTCGCCGGGAACCCAGTTGCGGATCTGGTCTTGGACGGCGCGCATCCAGTCGGAGACGCCGACGACGGGGCCGCCGCGGGCCGCGAGTCGGGCGGTGACGTAGGCCTCACGCGAGTCCTCGAGCGGATTGAGGAGGTTCCAACGGTCCACCTCGAGGCCATCGCGACGCAACTCGTTCCAGGAGGTCACCGACCACACGTCGGACTCGATCTGCCAGTCGCGGCGCAGGATCTGCTGGGCCTCCAAGGCCCAGTTGACGGCTACGCCGGACGCGAGCACCTGCACGCGGGGGAGCTCGCCTTCGCCAGGTGACACAAGGTGCATGCCGCGCAGGATTCCCTCGACGTCGACTCCCTCAGGCTCCGCGGGCTGGACGTAGGGCTCGTTGTAGACCGTCAGGTAGTAGAAGACGTCCTCGGACTCTTCGCCATACATGCGACGCAGGCCGTCGGCGACGATGTGACCGAGTTCGTAGCCGTAGGCGGGGTCGTAGGCAACGACCCCGGGGTTCGTGGAGGCGAGCAACTGTGAATGACCGTCCTCGTGCTGCAGGCCTTCGCCGTTGAGCGTCGTTCGCCCGGCGGTGGCGCCGAGCACGAAGCCACGCGTCATCTGATCCATCGCCTGCCAGAAGGCATCGCCGGTGCGCTGGAAGCCGAACATCGAGTAGAAGATGTAGACGGGGATCATCGGCTCGCCGTGCGTGGAGTACGACGTGCCGGCAGCGATGAACGACGCGACGGACCCGGCTTCGTTGATGCCCTCGTGGAGGATCTGACCGTCCTTCGCCTCCTGGTAGTTGAGGACGAGCTCGCGATCGACCGAGATATAGCCCTGGCCGGCCGGGTTGTAGATCTTCGCCGTGGGGAAGAGCGAATCCATGCCGAAGGTGCGCGCCTCATCGGGGATGATCGGCACGAAGCGGGCTCCAATGCCCTTGTCGCGCATGAGGTCCTTGAGCAGTCGGACGAACGCCATGGTGGTGGCCACGGACTGCTTGCCGGAGCCGCGGCGTACGACCTCGTAGTGCTCGGGACCAGGTTGTGCCAGCGCGTGCGAGCGCGTGCGTCGCTCCGGCACGGAGCCGCCGAGTCGGCGTCGCCGGTCGAGCATGTAGACGAAGGCCTCGCTGTCGGGACCCGGGTGGTAGTAGGGCGGGACGTATCCATCGCCGAGCTGCGCGTCGGAGATGGGGATCATCAGGCGGTCGCGGAAGCCCTTGAGGTCGTCGAGCGACAGCTTCTTCATCTGGTGCGTGGCGTTGCGACCCTCGAATTGCGAGCCCAGGGTGTAGCCCTTGATCGTCTTGGCGAGGATCACCGTGGGCTGGCCGGTTGTCTCTACGGCCGCCTTGTAGGCCGCGTAGAGCTTGCGGTAGTCGTGGCCGCCCCGCTGAAGGTTCCAGATCTCGTCATCGGTCCACGTCTCGACCAGCTTCGCGGTGCGCGGGTCGCGCCCGAAGAAGTGCTCGCGCACGAAGGCGCCGTCTTCGGCCTTGTAGGTCTGGAAGTCGCCGTCGGGCGTGGTGTTCATGAGGTTGACGAGCGCTCCGTCACGATCCTTCGCGAGGAGTTCGTCCCAGCGCCGACCCCAGATGACCTTGATGACGTTCCATCCAGCGCCGCGGAAGAGCGACTCGAGCTCCTGGATCACCTTGCCACTGCCGCGCACCGGCCCATCGAGGCGCTGCAGATTGCAGTTGACGACGAAGACGAGGTTGTCGAGCTCCTCGCGGGCGGCCAGACCGAGCGCGCCGATCGACTCGACCTCGTCCATTTCGCCGTCGCCCAGGAATCCCCAGACCCGCTGCTGTGAGGTGTCCTTCATGCCGCGGTTGTGGAGGTACTTGTTGAAGCGAGCCTGGTAGATGGCCGACAGTGGGCCCAGTCCCATCGAGACGGTCGGGAATTGCCAGAACCACGGCATCAGCCGCGGGTGTGGGTACGACGGCAGACCGCCCCCCGGATGCGACAGCTCCTGACGGAACCCGTCCATCTGGCCTTCGCTCAATCGACCCTCGAGGAAGGCGCGCGCGTAGATGCCGGGGGATGCGTGGCCCTGGAAAAACACCTGGTCGCCGCCGCCGGGTGCATCCGGGCCGCGGAAGAAGTGGTTGAAGCCCACTTCGTAGAGGGACGCGGACGAAGCGTAGGTGGAGATGTGCCCGCCGACACCGATGCCGGGGCGCTGCGCACGATGGACCATGACCGCGGCGTTCCACCGGACGTAGCGGCGTATCTCGCGCTCGAGCGCCTCGTCACCGGGGAACCACGGCTCGTTTTCGGGATGGATCGAGTTGATGTAGTCGGTCGAGCGCAGGCTCGGAATTCCGACGTTGCGCTCGGCAGCTCGCCGCAGCAGCGACAGCAGGAGGTAGCGCGCCCGGTAGGGGCCAGCGGCGTCGATGATCTGGTCGAGCGAAGCGGTCCACTCGGACGTCTCTTCGGGGTCGACGTCGACGTATTGCGGGGGCAGGCCGCCGGCAAGCAGCGGCTGCTGCCGGAGCGGGTCGAATCCGGGGGTCATCCCTCGCCCTTCGCCGGGGTGCGCCGGGGTCGCCGGTCACCGTGCGTACCCCCATCCTTCCGCACGACCCCCCATGGCGCCCCTTCCGGGACCGTCATGACGGGGCAATAGGGCGGAGTTGGTTGCGCCGGGGGCAGCGGTCCGGTGGACTACGCCTGTGAACCCGCCCGGCGCGAGTCCCGACGGCGTGGCCTCCTTGGGCCTGCTTGGAATCCAGTCCGGACACGTGGTCTGGGAGATCGGGGTGGATTCCGACGCCGACGACGGGCTGCGCGGGACCCTCCGCGTCGCCGACGGCGTGGAGGTCGTCGACGACGACTACGACGACGTCGTCGACGTCGTCCTGCTGTGGTGGCGTGACGAAGACGGCGATCTGGTCGACGCACTCGTCGATGCCATCGGCCCCCTCGCC
>JBJTIQ010000220.1:0-3161 GCA_046095085.1 Actinomycetota bacterium
CCCCCGTACGCCGCGCGCGTGCGGGGGCTCGTTCTTTGGGAGTTTCAGGGCGAAAAGTGACCTGGATCTCCCGAAGAACGACGTACGACGGGAAACGCGCACCATGCGTGCACGGTTGGCCCTCCTGCCGCGCTATACCCCTCCCTCCGCCGAATAGTGGATGAACCCGGTCCCACCGATAGCCGGGCCCAATCACGGAGGTCTCATGCGCCCCGCGCGCCGCGTTACCGCTCTGCTCGCCTCATTCGCCACCGTCGGTGCCAGCCTGGCCGGCGCGATCATCCTCGCCCCCAGCGCGCAGGCGCACGGTTCGATGCAAAATCCACCGTCTCGTATCTACGACTGCTTCTTCGGCGACCGCACATCACCCATGTGTGCCGCGGCCTGGCAGGCCAATCCCCAGGCTCTCTACGACTGGACCGAGGTCAATCAGCCCGCCGCCAACGGCAACCACCAGGCGCTGGTGCCGGACGGCCAGCTGTGCAGCGCGGGTCGCTCCAAGTACGCCGCATTCGACACGCCGTCCACCCAGTGGAAGGCGACGACGCTGACCCCCGACTCGGACGGCCGCTACACCTTCACGTGGCAGTCGACCGCGCCCCACGCGACGCTCTACTACCGGCTCTACCTCACCAAGACCGGCTTCGACGTCACCAAGCCACTGAAGTGGTCGGATCTCGAGCTCGTCCTGGACTCCGGCAGCCGCCCCGCGGAGGCGTCGACCACGCTGCGCACCGCGCTGCCCGCGCGCCAGGGCCGCCACATCCTCTACACCGTCTGGCAGCGCAGTGACTCCACGGAGGCCTTCTACTCCTGCTCGGACGTCATCCTCAACTCCACGGGCGTGACCCCTACCCCCACTCCCACGCCGACTCCGACGCCCACCGGGCCCGCCGGTATCTCGCTACCGCTGGCCACCAGCGGCAACCGCATCGTCGACACCACGGGCAAGGAGGTGGTGCTGCAGGGCGTGAACTGGTTCGGCTTCGAGACCGCCAACCATGCGCCGCACGGCCTGTGGACCCGCGACTACAAGGACATGCTCGCGCAGATGAAGTCGCTCGGCTTCAACACGGTGCGCCTGCCCTTCTCGCTGCAGGCACTGCGCAGCACCACAACCTCCGGTATCGACTTCGGCGGCGGTCGTAATGCCGCCCTGCAGGGCAAGACTCCCCTGCAGGTGATGGACGAGATCATCGCCGAAGCCGGCCGACAGGGGCTCATGGTGCTCCTCGACAACCACTCGCAGGCAGATGACGGATTCATGTTTGACCTCTGGTATGGCCAGAACGGCTTCACCGAAGACGACTGGGTGGCCGCCTGGCAGTCATTGGCCACCCGCTACAAGAGCACAGCCAACGTGATCGGCTTCGACCTCAAGAACGAGCCGCACGGCTCGGCCACCTGGGGCACCGGCGCGGCAAGCGACTGGCGACGTGCCGCCGAACGAGCCGGCAATGCCGCGCTCGCCATCGCGCCGAGCAAGCTCATCGTCGTGGAAGGCGTCGAGAACGGCGGCACGCAAACCCACTGGTGGGGCGGCAACCTCGAAGGGGCTCGCACCTACCCCGTGCGCCTGTCTGTGCCCAACCGACTCGTCTACTCACCTCACGAATACGGTCCGGGTGTCTTCAACCAGCCGTGGTTCTCCGATCCCAACATGAGCTCGATCCTCGACAGGCGCTGGGAGACCGGATTCGGCTACCTGCACACGGCCGGGACCGCGCCTATCTTCGTCGGGGAGTTCGGTGCGAAGAACGTCGGAACGGACACGGTCGAAGGTCGCTGGTTCCGCCAGTTCACCAACTACATGAGCAGCAAGGGCATCAGTTGGACCTTCTGGTCGTGGAACCCCAACTCCGGCGACACCGGCGGGGTGCTGAAGGACGACTGGACGACGGTTCACGCCGACAAGATGGCACTGCTGTCGGATCTCATCGCCCGCAAGCCGATCTCCTACGTGGCGGGGACGACACCCACACCGACACCCACACCGACGCCGACACCCACACCTACACCGACGCCGACACCCACACCTACGCCCACACCGACACCCACGATGCCCGGCATGACCGAGGGCATCAAGGCTGTCTCCGTGACGTCGAGTGACTGGGGTGCTGGCTACTGCGCCGACGTGTCTGTCGCGACGTCCTCCACGACCGAGATTCACTGGCGGGTCGACCTGCCCAAGGGGATCACGCCGACATCGGTGTGGAACGGCGTTCAGGCGACGCAGCCTGACGGCACGATCAGCGTCGGCGGTGCCGCGTGGAACCACATGGTGAAGGCGGGCAGCCCCACGAGCTTCGGCTACTGCGCCACGCGCAACGCCACGACCCCAACTCCAACTCCAACTCCCACACCGACACCCACACCCACGCCAACGCCCACGCCAACGCCCACGCCGACGCCGACGCCGACGGCGGGCTTGACCGCCAGCCTGGTGACCGACAGTCGCTGGGAGACCGGCTCATGCCACACGCTGGTCGTAAGCAACCCGACGACCAAGGCCGTGAGCAGTTGGTCGGCGTCGTTCTCACTGGCCACGGGCACGCGAATCCGCGAGTCATGGAGCGGCACCGTCGTGGTGACCGGCCGGCTCGTCAACGTCGTGTCCCCCTCCTGGGGCGGCACGATCGCGGCGGGAGGCAGTGTCCGGCACTTCGGGTTCTGCCTCGAGGGCGTTGGCACCCCCCCGGGGGTCCTCGCTCAGTAGAGTCCGCCGCATGACGGACGAGCAAGCCAATTGGGATGCCGAGGCGGCGGTCGACGCCGCCCGGCAGAAGCTCCAGACCTACCTGCTGCGAGAGACCGAGATCGGTCTCGACCAGCGGGGACGTCTGACCATCGACCGCGGATCGACGCGGGTCTTCCTCGAGTTCTTCCCCATTCCAGAGAAGAAGCTCGTCTACGTCACGCTCACGGCGCCCATCGCCTTCTATGTGCCCATCACCCCGGAGCTCATGGAGCACCTGGCACGCAACGCCGACAAGTGGTACTTCGGCCACCTGGCGATGAATCCCTACGCCGACGACTCCGAGCACAAGGGCCAGACCTACGTCTACTTCACCGACACGCTGATCGCCGAATACATCGATCCAGAGGAACTGCGCATCCGCGCATTCGCAGTGGTCGACACTGCCAACGCGGTCGACGAGGAG
>JBJTIQ010000221.1:0-5242 GCA_046095085.1 Actinomycetota bacterium
GCATCGCCAGTGGTGGCAGCGGAGCCGGGTCCGGATTGCGAGGGTCAGTCACCGGCGGTGGAGAATCCAGGACCTCGGCCACACGTATCGCCGATGCCCGCACCCGCTGATAGGCGATGGCCGACGCCGGAAGCGTCATGACGATGTCGTACGCAGCCAGCGGGAGCAGAGCCGCCACGGCCAGCCAAGCCGGACCTATTCGCCCGTCGAGGACCGCGGGCACGGCAAGCGCCAGACATGCGACAACCGCAAGACCCTGGGTGAGGACGCCGACGCCCGCACCCAGCCCCAGCCCTGCGGCTTCACGGCGGGCCAACACCGTCAGTCGGCGATCGCAGCTGGCTATCTCCGTGCGGGCAACATCGGTGGCACCGAAGGCAAGGAGGTCGGCTCTCGCTTCGAGGCTCGTGACAATCGACGCGGACAGTGCACCCTTGGTCGGCGCTAGCAGCGCCTGCGCCCTCGAGGAGATGCGCCCGACGATCCAGGGGATGACCGTGAGTCCCGCGAGCAACGCCAGGGCCAGTGCGATTCCGGCGCCAGGCACCAACCACGCGAGGAAGGCGACGGTGGCGGCAGACACAAGGGCCGCCTGCGCCCAGGGCAGGATGACCCGCAGTGGCAGGTCCAGTGCAGCATCAATATCTCCCACGAGGCGTGCGAGCAGGTCCCCCCGTCGGAAGCGCGCAAGACCCACCGGTGCGAGCACCTCGAGACGCTCGTACGCCCGAACCCTCAGGGAGGTGAGGCCGCGCAGTGCCGCGTCGTGACCCACTAGCCGCTCGCCATATCTAAACAGTGATCGGCTCAGTGCAAAGGTCCTGACTAGCACGGCGGCCACCGTCAAGGAGAGCACCGGCGGCAACTGCGCGGCGTACGAAATGAGCCATCCTGAGGTGCCCAGGAGGGCCACACTGCTGGCCGCAGCGATGAATCCCAGGAATGCTGCAAAGGCGATGCGGGCACGTTGGCCGCGCATTCCTTCCCACAACTGGCGGACCGGTGCCATCAGAAGTCGCTGCCCGTGAGCGTAGTCCGCGTCCAGTCCATGGCCTTCGCCTCGGCACTGGCGATCGCTGAGTCGGTCGTCCCTACGATGCGGCGCTGGGCGGGAGCAGCGATGTGCACGATGACGTCGGCCACGTCGACGATGGCAGGGCGGTGCGCGATCAGGACCACGGTCACGCCAGCATCGCGGGCCCGCATCAGTGAACCAACGACGGCTGCTTCACTCACCCCGTCGAGTGCTGCGGTCGGCTCATCGAGGAGCAGGATGCTTGGCTGCCTGATCAGTGCCCTGGCAAGCGCGATCCGGCGATACTGACCCGCGCTGACGCCCTGCCCTTCTTCGCCGATGAGGGTGTGGATGCCGTCGGGCAGTTCCTCGATCTCAGCCAGCACGCCGGCCGCATCCAACGCTGCCGCCACATCCAGTGAGGACGCGTCGGGACGACCGAGGCACACGGCGGCGGCAATGGTGGTGGCGCCGTGCCCCGGCGACACGAGCCTGGGCGCCTGCGGCACCCATCCGATTTGCGCACGCCAGGCCGCGATATCGACATCCGCAAGATCGATGTCCACGCCATCACCGGAGATGACGACGCGGCCGGAGGTTGGTGTCACGAAGCCGAGTAGGGCCGACATGAGGGTGGACTTGCCGCCACCGCTGGGCCCGATGATCGCGACGAGCCTGCCGTGAGGCATGAAAACGGTGGTCGGATACAGCGCTGGGCTGTCCCGGCCGGGGTAGGTGACCGATAGGCCATCGATATGAATGGCCGGGCGGCTCGGAATGTCGGCGCGAGTGCCACTGGTCGGCGTCGGTGACTCGAGGATCGCGAACATCCGGTCCGCCGCGCCCAGGCCCTCCGCCGCCGCATGGAAATGCTGTCCCACCAGGCGCAGTGGCAGATACGCCTCGGGCACCAGGATCAGGATGAAGAGCGCCGCGCTGAAGGTCATCCCGCCCTCTGCCAGGCGCACACCCACTGTCACTGCAACGAGCGCCACCGAGAGACTGGCGAGCAGCTCGAGGACCAGGGATGACAGGA
This sequence comes from Actinomycetota bacterium, assembly GCA_046095085.1. Classification (GTDB taxonomy): domain Bacteria; phylum Actinomycetota; class Actinomycetes; order S36-B12; family S36-B12; genus Mxb001. The sequence continues at coordinate 2,052 of JBJTIQ010000221.1, forward strand.
ATGAAATACGAAGTACTCCCATGGTCGTCGATCGATAGCGCTCCCCCATGGAGCGAATGGCCTCCGCCTGCACCTTCGCGCGGCCGAAGATCTTCAACGTGGGTAGACCGGCAACAAGATCGAGGAAGTGGCCGGACAGTCGCGCCAGTGTCGCCCACTGTCGATCTACTCGCGCACGCGTGTAAAGCCCGATCAGGGCCATGAAGATGGGGATGAGCGGCAGCGTGAGAGCGATGATCAGCGCGCTCACGACGTCCTGCCACACCACCGTGAGCAGCACGGCAAGCGGCACAATGACGGCGAGGATCAACTGCGGGAGATACCGGGCGTAGTAGCTGTCGAGTGCGTCCACCCCGCGCGTGACGAGGGCTGCGGTGGCACCGGCGTCCTGCCCGGCAGGGCCCAGGGGGCCACCGCGCAGCACGTGATCAACCACCTGCTCACGTAGCTCGGACTTGGCCGTTGCGGCGCTCCGGTAGGCGATGGCCTCGCCGAGCCAACTCACGGCAGCGCGGGCCACGATGACAACCAGCAGCGTCATGAGAGTGGGAGCTATGGCTGACAGCGGGCTGCCGCCTTGCGCGACCTCGACGATGGCCGTCGACAGCAGGCGCGCCTGGGCGATCACCAATAGGGCAACAAGGATCCCCACGACCACGGCTATCGCGATGAAGCCGCGCGTACTGCGCGCATAGTGCATAAGCCGCGGATCCATCGCCCTCACGCCTGCATTCTTTCGACTGCTGACACGACGCGCCACAATTTGGTCCAGGACCCGGTCTACGCTGCATCCGAGATGCCCTCGACAACCACCAACAAGGTCAGCTCTGGCCCACTGCTGTGGACCAACCTGCTCATCGTCTGGGTCGTGTGGGGTTCGACCTACATGGGGATCCGGTTTTCCACCGAGACGATCCCGCCGTTCCTGGCGAGCGGCACCAGGTTCCTGGCCGCATTCGTCATCATGATCGTGCTGACGTCGATCATCCGCGGGCCCGGCGCCCTTCGCGTGACACCCAGGGAATCTGCGACGGCGTGCTTCCTCGGTGTCGCGCTGCTGGGGGTTGGTCTCGGCACGGTAGGGCTGGCTCAGGCCTACGTACCGACAGGGATCATGGCTCTGATCATCGCGTCGACGCCGCTCACCATCGTCATCTGGCGGCGGGTCACCGGTGATCGGCCTCCCTTGCTGACGCTCATCGGCGTGGTCGTGGGACTCGGCGGGATCGGGTGGATGCTGCTGCCTGGTGGCACGCGCCCGGTCTCGGGCACAGATGGGGATGTCGTCTTCTGGAGCGTGATGGTGCTCATCTCCAGCACGATCTGGGCAACGGCGAGCTTCTTCTCCTCGCGCATGCCAACACCGAAGGACTCGTTTGCCCTTACGACCTACGAGCTCCTCAGCGGTGGTGTCGTCCTCCTGATCGTGGGCCTGGTCGTCGGAGAGCGGGTGAGCTTGGCGGAGATAAGTCTGCGCTCCTGGGGCGGGTGGCTCTTCCTGGTCATCGCGGGTTCGGTGGTGGCCTTCAGTTCCTTCACATGGCTTATCAACAAGGCGCCCATATCGCTCGCATCGACGTACGCCTATGTCAATCCCGCGGTCGCGGTCGTGCTGGGTCTTCTGCTCTATGCGGAGGCGATCACCAGCGATGTGGTGGTGGGCCTGACGATCGTGCTCGGTGGAGTCATCCTCGTGGTGAGCGGCGAGAACCTGGTGGCACGTCGATCCCGCGCGACCGGACCCCCGGAGACGCCGGTCACCTAGCGACTTTGGCGATTCCCCCACGACAGACGACCCATGAGGACATACTCCAAGTACTGACCTCACCCACCCAACTCACTCCTGAGGAGCATGAATGCGCACATCCTTCAAGCGCGCCATCGGTGCCGCCGGTGCACTCGGCGTCGTCGCTGGCCTGGCGCTGCTGCCCGCCCAGGCCGCCCAGGCCGATGGCGGCTACTACGGGGCCTGGACCCTGGAGGCCTTCAAGATCAACGGCAAGGTGGTCAACTGCCCCGGCAGCCTGCCGCTGCCTCCGCCTGCGCCCCCCATCTCGTGCAAGGCAGGCGAGACGCTGGACCTGATGAGCGACTACACCTACAAGACCACGCTCGACGTCTTCCGGGGCAAGAGCGGCAAGGGCGAGTTCGAGGTGATCAAGTTCTCGACCAACAAGTACCACACGATCATCTTCGACTCGTACGACGTCAAGGATGATCCCCGCTCCTACCAGGTGAAGTTCCAGGGCCAGACGGCGGCCGGCACACCCAAGAAGATGGTCGTCTTCTCCAGCATTGGAATTGGGGGTGGCGACGAGATCATGGTCAAGATGATCTTCCGGCGCGACGCCGACTAGATACCTCCCGTTGAGTGGCGGGTTGTGCTGCGCGACACGCCGTGTCGCGACAGCACAACCCGCCACTCAACACGTTAGATCCCAGCCGAAAGCCCTAAGTCAATCGACCAGTTGGCCCCGGTCACAGCCGCAGCGTCCGGCTGAGCGAGGAACCACACGACTTCGGCCACCTCGGCCGGGGCGAGGAAGCGCGCCCGCTCCCCCTGCGGGTACGCCGACCGGAGCTTGGCGTAGTAGCCCTCGGGGTCATCTCCCCCGAAGTCGCGCGCCTGACCGGCAAGCATCGGAGTCTCGATGTCGCCCGGGCACACGGCATTCACTCGCACACCACCCGGTGCGAGCTCGAGGGCGAGTGCTCGCGTGAGGTTGCTGACGCCACCCTTACTCGCGGAATACACCGCCGCCCCCGCGTTGCCCTGGACACCCGCATCACTGGAGAGATTGACGATGCAGCCCTGCGTCTGCAGGAGATGGGGGATGGCAGCGGAGCTGACGAAGTACGTCGCCTTCAGATTCACTCCGACGACGCGGTCCCATTCCTCTTCGGTGGTGGAATCTGACGAGCCCTCGGTCCACAGCCCTGCACAGTTGACGACGCAGTCCAGTCGCCCGTAGGGAGCTGCTGCCTGCGCCACCATCTCGCGGATCTGCAGCACGTCGAGCAGGTCGGCAGGTATCCAGGCATCCGTGGCCGCCCGCGCGTCAGGCCGATCGGTGCCGATGACCCGCCATCCCCCTCGCGAGAATCGCTCGCCTACGGCGCTGCCGACCCCGCCGGCCGCACCTGTCACGAGGACGACGCTGGCGACTGTCACGCTCTCTCCTCCGCGATGG
>JBJTIQ010000222.1:0-4721 GCA_046095085.1 Actinomycetota bacterium
CTCGACGACCACCGCGACGAACGCCGACACCCCGGCGACGAGCGACAGCACCACGCTGAGACGCACGCTGTAGAACGAGGCGACCAGGGCGATGATGCCGCCGTAGACACAGGCGGAGACCAGGCTCGTGTAGCCCGTCATTGCAAGGAAGACCGCCGGGGCCATGAGTGGAATGAAGATCATGGCCAGCAGCAGGGCACGCTGCGCCGTTGTCGCCTTCGGCTTCGTCTCCGGCGTGCTCACGGTGTTGCCGCCAGAGAGAGCGCGGACGCCAGACGCTCGTCGGCGCTTCCACACATGCGGTGCAGTGGCAGCGTCGGTGCGATCACCTCGGAGATCACGGCATCGGCACGGTCGCGAAAGTCTGACCCGTCACGCACTCCGTCATCACTCGCCCACGGGATATCAGGTGCACACCACAGGAGCACGTCGTACGACGACGCGTCATCCAGGCCGGGCTTCATCAGTGAATCGTCGTCGAAGTACACAACGCTGTAGACGGCGGTCATCAGTGGCAGTGGATCGACGATGACCCATGGTGTGTGGGTTGCTGCGGCGGCGCGCTCGACGGTGGCCGCCGACGCCTGTTGGGTCAGGTAGATGCCTTCCTGGTCGGGCGGGAGCGGGGCGCGCCCGTGCGCCTCAACGAAGTCGCGCAGATACTCCTCGGCGACAAGGGCCGGCAGTGCGTCGGCCAGCGACCGGGCCAGGGTCGACTTGCCCGTCGACTCCCCGCCGAGGAGGCCGATCCGCCGCACGGTCACCGGCACATCCTGCCCTTGCCTGGAGAGCTACCAGCGGGTAGCGTTTGTTGACAGATGCTCAATTAGCAGGAGGACGCCATGACCGAGGCATTCATGTACGAGGCGATCCGCACCCCGCGCGGACGCGGCAAGGCCAACGGCTCGCTGCACAGCGTCAAGCCGGTGTCGCTCGTGACCGGGCTCATCGACGAAATGCAGGCCCGCCACCCCGGACTCGATCCGAATCAGATCGACGACCTCATCCTCGGCTGCCTCACTCCGCTGGGCGACCAGGGCGCCGACATCGCCAAGACCGCGGCCATCGCCGCCGGGCTGCCCGACACGGTCGCCGGCATGCAGATCAACCGCTACTGCTCCTCCGGCCTCGAGGCCATCAACCTCGCCGCGCAGAAGGTGCGTGCCGGCTGGGACCAGATGCTGCTGGCCGGTGGCGTCGAGTCGATGAGCCGCGTGCCGATGGGCAGCGACGGCGGACCCTGGGCGATGGATCCCGAGACCGCCTACAACTCCTACTTCGTGCCGCAGGGCATCAGCGCCGACCTCATCGCCACCATCGAGGGCTTTTCCCGCGACGATGTCGATGCGTACGCCGTGCGCTCGCAGGAGCGCGCCGCGGCGGCCTGGTCAGGCGGCCGGTTCGCGAAGTCGGTCGTGCCCGTGCGCGATCTCAACGGCTCCGTGATCCTCGACCACGACGAGTTCATGCGCCCCGACACCACGGCCGAGTCACTGAGCAAGCTCAACCCGTCGTTCGCGGCCATGGGCGACATGGGTGGCTTCGACGCGGTGGCGCTGCAGAAGTTCCACTGGGTGGAGCGCATCGACCACGTCCACACGCCGGGTAACTCCTCCGGCATCGTCGACGGTGCTGCCCTCACGCTCGTCGGGAGCGAGGCCGCAGGCAAGGCGGCCGGTCTGACCCCGAGCGCTCGCGTCGTGGCGACCGCAGTCTCCGGTGCCGATCCCACGATCATGCTGACGGGTCCGACGCCAGCCACCAAGAAGGTGCTTGCGGCGGCGGGCCTGACCCCTGCCGACATCGACGTCTGGGAGCTCAATGAGGCCTTCGCCTCCGTCGTGCTGAAGTGGATGAAGGACTTCAACCTCGACATCGAGCAGGTCAACGTCAATGGCGGGGCGATCGCCATGGGCCATCCGATCGGCGCCACCGGAGCCATGATCACCGGCACCGTCATGGACGAGCTCGATCGCATCGGCGGTCGCTACGGGCTCGTCACGCTGTGCATCGGCGGCGGCATGGGCATTGCCACCATCATCGAGCGGGTCTGAGGGAGCATTACGTGAGCGACAACATGTTTCGTTGGGAAACGGATGCTGACAACGTCGTCACCCTGACCATGGACGACCCCGGCGCCAACGCGAATACCCTCAACGACAGGTTCGTCAACTCACTGGAGGCGACGCTCGACCGCCTCGACGCGGAGAAGGACGACATCGCTGGTGTGATCGTCACCAGTGCGAAGAAGACTTTCTTCGCCGGCGCTGACCTCAACCTCATCATCCAGGCCACCGAGGCCGACGTCCCTCGGCTCGATGCCGAGAGCGCGCGACTGAAGGGTCTCTTCCGTCGACTCGAGACGCTGGGCAAGCCGGTAGCTGCCGCCGTCAACGGTGCCGCGCTCGGCGGCGGCCTCGAGATCGCGCTCGCCTGCCACTACCGCGTCGCCCTCGATGCCAGGGGCAGCGAGATCGGCCTGCCCGAGGTGAGCCTCGGCCTGCTGCCTGGCGCCGGTGGCGTCGTGCGCACGACGCGCATGTTCGGCCTCACCAAGGCGCTCATGGAGGTGCTGCTGCAGGGTCAGCGGCGCAAGCCTGCGGCCGCCCTCGAGGTCGGGCTCGTCGACGAAGTCGCGTCCACGCCCGAGGAGATGCTCGCGGCGGCCAAGAAGTGGGTGCTCGAGCATCCCGACGCCGTACAGCCGTGGGATGCGCCGGGCTACAAGATCCCCGGTGGTGCGCCCTCCAATCCGAAGCTCGCGGCGATGCTGCCCGCGTTCCCGGCCAACCTCCGCAAGCAGATCAAGGGCGCCCCGATGCCCGCGCCGCTGGCGATCATGGCCGCTGCGGTCGAGGGCGCGCAGGTCGACTTCGCCAACGCCGAGAAGATCGAGACGCGCTACTTCATCAGCCTGGCGATCGGCCAGGTCGCCAAGAACATGACGCAGGCCTTCTTCTTTGACCTGCAGCACATCACCAAGGGTGGTGCGCGCCCCGAGGGCTATCCCATCTACAAGCCCAGCAAGGGTCTGATCATGGGCGCCGGGATGATGGGCGCGGGCATCGCCTATGTCTGCGCGCGCAATGGGATCGAGGTCGTGCTGGTCGACACCACCCTCGAGGCTGCCGAGAAGGGCAAGGCCTACTCCCAGGGGCTCCTCGACAAGGCGGTCTCGCGCGGCAAGATGACCGAGGCCGCGCGCGACGAAGTGCTGGCGCGCATCACGCCCAGCGACTCGCTCGACCTGGCCAAGGGCGCCGACTTCGTCATCGAGGCTGTCTTCGAAAACCAGGCGCTCAAGCACGAGACGTTCGGCCGGATCGAGCAGGTGGTCGCCGACGATGCCCTACTCGCCTCCAACACATCGACGCTGCCGATCACCGGACTGGCGGAGGGCGTCAAGCGCCCCGATGACTTCATCGGCATGCACTTCTTCTCGCCGGTCGACAAGATGCCGCTTCTGGAGATCGTGGTCGGTGAGAAGACATCCGATGCGGCGATCGCGAAGGCGCTCGACATCGCCGCCGTCATCAAGAAGACGCCGATTGTGGTCAACGACAGCCGCGGTTTCTTCACCAGTCGCGTCATCGGCACGTTCATGGGCGAGGCCGTGGCGATGCTCGGCGAGGGCGTGCCTGCACCGTCGATCGAGCAGGCCGCGCTGCAGTCCGGCTACCCGACCGGCCCGCTCGCGCTCTTCGACGAGGTGAGTCTGACCCTCGGACGTCGTATCCGCGAGGAGGGGCGTATCGCCATGGAGGCCGCCGGCCAGTCGTTCCCCGACCATCCGTCCTATCCGGTGATCGACCGCATGGTCGTGGAGTTCGACCGTGGTGGACGTGCCGCTGGGGCCGGCTTCTACGAATACGCGGAGGGCAAGCGACTGGGCCTGTGGGACGGCCTGGTCGACAACTTCGGCGGCGACAACCTCAGCCTGCCCTTTGATGACATGCAGGAGCGGATGCTCTTCGCCGAGGCCATCGAGTCGGTCAAGTGCTACGACGAGGGCGTGCTGCGTTCGGTGCCGGAGGCCAACATCGGCTCCATCTTCGGCATCGGGTTCCCGCCGTGGACCGGCGGCGTCCTGCAATACATCAACGGCTACGAGGGTGGTCCGGCCGGATTCGTCGCTCGTGCGCGGGAGCTCGCGGCGACATACGGCGACCGTTTTTCGCCGCCTCCCTCGCTCGTAGCGTTGGCAGAGTCGGGTGGCCGCTACTCCTGACGTGGCGAGCCCCGTCAGGCCCGACAGCAACGGTTCGGCGGAATCTCCGGGATCATCGGGGCTCACCACGCGCATGTCGGCGGATGCTCGTCGTGCGCAACTCATCGAGGTCGGCTGGGAGCTCCTGCAGTCCCGGCCGATCCATGAACTGCCGCTCGACGAGGTGGCCGCCGCTGCGGGGATCTCGCGAACGCTGCTCTTTCACTACTTCCCGACGAAGGCCGACTTCTACTTCGCGGTCGTATCCACCATGGGCGAACGGCTCCTGCGACCCCCGCGGCTCCCGGAGGGCCTGGGTCCTGCCGAGCGCATCCGCACCCTCGTCGAGGGGTTCGTCCGCCTCGTCGAGCGCAATCGCATGAGCTACACGGCGCTCGTGCGGGGAGCGGGCGGCGGCGACCAGCGCATCGTCGACCTCATCGCCGACACGCGTGACGCCCTCGTGCCGCGGTGGCTGGATGCCGCCGGTTGCCCGGACGCATCGCCGCTGACC
>JBJTIQ010000223.1:0-2537 GCA_046095085.1 Actinomycetota bacterium
GCCACCGGCGATGTGCTGGTCTTCGTTGACGCCGACGTCGACCTCACGCCGCGTGCCATCGCCTCGACGATCCACCACATGCGCGGGGCCGGGCTCGACCTGCTCTCCCCCTACCCCCGCCAGGTGGCCGTCACGCCCGCGGAGCGCATCACGCAGCCCCTCGTCGTGTGGTCGTGGGTGACGGCACTGCCGATTCGCATCACCGAGCGCAGCCACTATCCCTCGATGGCAGCCGCCATCGGGCAGTTCCTAGTCGTCGATGCGCGCGCCTACCGCATCAGCGGCGGCCACACCGCTGTCGCCGACATGATCATCGAGGATGTCGGCGTGCTGCGAGCGCTGAAGCGTCACGGCTTCAAGGGCGCGCCCGCTGACGGCAGCGCGGTCGCGAGCTGCCGGATGTATGAAAGTGCTGACGACATCTACGCCGGCTACACCAAGTCGGTGTGGTCGGTCTTCCAGCCCGCCATCGCGGCCTACGGTCTTGCCGGTGTCATGGTCGGCGCCTACGTCGCACCGCCAATCTTTGCCCTCGTCGGCCCCGGCCGTCGCACGCGCATGTGGGGGCTCACCGGCTACGGCGCCGGCGTGCTCGGCCGCTACGTCGTCGCACGTCGCACGGGTGAGCGGGTCTGGCCCGATGTCTTCGCGCAGCCGCTGTCGATGGCGGTGTTTGCTGGGCTGATCGTCGAATCGATACGCCGACACCGCGCGGGCACCTTGACCTGGCGAGGCCGCGCGATCCCGTGACGATCGCTGTCGTCCTCGGCTACGCCATCGGGGCGCTTGCCGGCTGGCGACGCCGGGGTGGCCATCCCGGTGGGACTGCTGCTCTTCGCGTTCTCCATCCCGGCGTTCTTCCCGCCGCAGGTCTCGATCCTCTACGGATACGCCGACCCGGTCGTCTCGGCGGCCGTCCGATGGGGCTGGATCTTCGCGCCCGTGGGCGTGGTCGCGGCCGAGCTCGCCTTCCGCCTGTGACGACCCAATAGCCTTGCCGGCGTGGCACGCATCGCTGTGATCGGCGCCGGCATGGGCGGCATGGCGGCCGCGGCCCGGCTGCGCGTGAAAGGTCACGACGTCACGATCCTCGAGCAGGGCGCGACGTACGGCGGCAAACTCGCACGCTACGAGCGCGACGGATTCGTCTTCGACACCGGCCCCAGCCTGTTCACCCTGCCGGCCGTCTACCGCGACCTCTTCCTCAAGACGGGCGGCGCACTCGAGGATGCCGTCGACCTCCAGCCACTCGACACCGCGTTTGGCTATCGCTTCGGCGACGGCTCGACGCTCGAGGTCCCCGGTGTCGATCCGGGTCGGATCGCGCGCGCCATGGGCGACCAGCTCGGGGGCACGGCGACCGACGACTGGCGCGCGCTCATGGCCCGAGCCGGCGAGGTGTGGCGCATCACCCGCGGCCCCTTCCTGCAGTCGCCGCTCGAGGGCGCGGGCACGCTCGTGCGGCTGGCCACCGACCCACGCGAGGTGCGCGCCGTCGCGCCCTTCACATCGCTGCGCTCACTGGGCCGCAAGCACCTGAAGGACCCGCGACAGGTGACGCTGCTCGACCGCTACGCCACCTATCAGGGCTCGGACCCGCGCAAGGCACCGGCCGCGCTGATGACCGTCCCCTACGTCGAGCAGACGTTCGGCGCGTGGCACCTCGGCGGCGGCGTGGCCACGCTCGCCGATGCGCTCGCCACGCGATGCGCCGAGCGCGGGGTGACGATGCGAATGTCAGTCGACGTCGCCCGCGTCCTCACCAACGACTCTGGCGTGACCGGCGTGCAGTTGGCCGACGGCGAGGTCGTCGACGCCGACATGGTGGTGGCCAACTGCGACGCCACGCACCTCTACGCGGACATGCTCGATGACTCCCGGGGCCGTAAGCCGCTGCGGCGAGTGAGCCGCGCGACCCCGTCACTGGCCGGATTCGTCCTGCTCCTGGCCGTGCGCGGACGCACCGAAGGGCTGCAGCACCACAACGTGTGGTTCCCTCAGGACTACGACGCGGAGTTCGACGCCGTCTTCGGCAGCCGGCCCGTCGCGGACCCCACGATCTACGTCTGTGCCCCCGACGATCCGCGCATGCGTCCCGACGCCGACCACGAGTCGTGGTTCGTCCTGGTCAATGCGCCGCGCAACGGACCGGTCGACTGGGACTCCCTGCGTGAGTCCTACGCCGATCACATCCTCGAGGTCATGGCCCGTCGCGGCTTCGACGTGCGCGACCGATTGCTCTGGCGCGAGATCCGCACGCCGGCCGACCTTGAGCGGTCCGCGCGCGCGCCGGGAGGTTCGATCTACGGCACGAGCAGCAACGGCACGCGCGCGGCATTCCTTCGGCCAGCCAATGTGTCGCCGATCCCCGGCCTATACCTCGTCGGAGGCTCATCCCATCCGGGCGGCGGCCTTCCACTCGTGGGGATCAGCGCCGAGATCGTCGCGGAGGCGGTCGGTCGCCCCTAGGCCTAGGCTCTCCCTATGCCCTCCCCGCTCGACGCCGATGATCTGCGCCCACGGGTGCAGAAGGTGGT
>JBJTIQ010000224.1:0-15339 GCA_046095085.1 Actinomycetota bacterium
CGCACCTACATCAAGGAGATCCGCGGCGGCATGGCCGAGGTGACGCTGTCGCCCGAGGAGTCCCAGGCTCTCGAGGACGCCATCTCGCAGACTCCGGGCAGTCGCCCCTAATGCGACGAGGGGGCCGCTCGATGAGCAGCCCCCTCGCGCGTGTGCACGATTACTTGATGCTCACGCGGCCCATGCCGGTGAAGTGTGTGTTGGTCCACGGAGTGCCCTTGACCACGCCCTTGACAACGCCGATGCCGTAGTCGGACGCGTGCACGACCTTGCCGTCACCGATGTAGAGGGCGACGTGGTGCGCGCCGTTCTCGAAGTAGAACGCGAGGTCACCCGGGACGGCGTCCTTGAGGGAGACGCGTTGGGTCTGCTTGTACTGAGCCCAGCTGTAGTGGGTCAGGTCCACGCCGACGGAGCGCCAGGCGTAGACGATCAGCCCCGAGCAGTCGAAGACGTTGGGACCGTCACCGCCAGCGCCGTAGGAGTCGCCCACCTGGGCGAGTGCCTTGTCGACGACGGAGTCGCGGACGATCTGCTCTTCGGCCAGCCGAAGGGCAACCTGCCGCTTGCCCTGTGCCTTGGCACGGTAGTCGGCGGCGGCCAGTCGAGCGGACTCCTCGTGGATACTTCCTCGGTCTGACACGACCTGGCTGGTCGGTGCAGCCGTGCCCTCGTCGGCCTGCGCAATGGCGGTGGTCCCGGTGATCGCGAGGGCGCTCATGGCAAGGGCGGTGATGGTGCGGGTTGTGCGGATGGACAGGTGTGTCCGTCGAAACATGCTCTCCCTCTCGTCCGCCTCCCAGGTGAGCTGTCGGGCTCGGACGGAAAGGTCGTCCTACCCCCCGGCCTTGCGGCCGAGGCGATTCGCCCCGAGGGGGAGCCAGGCTCCCCCGCTCGTTCCCTCCTCGCGGAGGGACCGTTGGGTCCCCGGTACGGCGGGTCCCGGTGGCCCGGTGGGGCGGCTGAGCCGTCCGAGGGCTGGACCGCGTGGCCGCGGTCCTCCTGGTCGTGGTCGTGCTGGCCAGGCCGTGACGCCGCCGATTCGGCGGGCCGCCCGCTGGGAGCTGGTGCTCCCGGTGGCCGGACGGCGTTTCGACCCTGCCATGGGTCTTCGGGCAGGGGGCAAATCGGTGTCCGGATAACGGATCGATAACGGCGAATGTCCAGGTGTAACTCTCGTCACATTGGTTACGTCCCTCGTGAGCTTTCACCCTCGAAACGGCGGCCATGTGGAGGGGAAAGTGCCCGTCGGAGCGACCACATCGAGGGTGAAAGCGGGTTAGGCGGGGCGGCGGAAGAGGACGATCACCCGCTCGGGGCGCATGCCGACCCCGTCGTAGAGGGCGGTCGCCCCGGTGGTGTTGTCGCTGTCCACCGTGAGCGTCATGGCTGACCGGCCCTCGCGCGCAGCCTGGGCGAAGGACTGCCGGAGGAGCCAGCGGGCGATGCCCCGGCCGCGAGCCGACGGCACCACCCCGAGCACGCGCACATGGCCCGCATTGCGCTCGGTGCGTGAGTCGTCCTGTATGCACAGGCCTACGGGTTCACCGTCGTGCCACGCCAGCCACCACAGGTCGGGGCGAGCATCGCGGCGGTCGCTGAACCAACTGATCCAATCCTCGTAGGGATGCGGCACGAAGCCGAAGTGCGCGGCGAAGGCCACCTCGTCGATCTCATGGAGCGTACGTCGATCCGCATCGGACTCGACCGCCGTCATCGTCACCCCGTCGGGTGGCTCGGGATCGGCCAGGTGGTCGGGCGTGAGCTCGATGTGCATGTGCCAGAAGCGACGGACCTCGTGGAAGCCCGCGGCCACCAGAGTGTCGACGTAGACCTCGTCCTGCTCGAAGGCCCCGGCCTCGATCTTCCAGTCGTCTGACTCCCGCAGACGGCCCGCGACCTCGATGCCCATGTCGAGGAGCGGGGCCAGGAGAGCGCGGCCGTGCTGGGGAGCGGCGTACGAATCGATGTAGAACGTCTTGGCGGCGGGGTCCTTCTCCATCATGAGGAGCCCGACGGGAGCGCCATCGGGGGAGAAGACCAGTCGGTGCTCGGCGACGAGGGCATCGGGGTTGGCGAGGTTGGCGCGGGTGGATTCGCGGCTTGCCTCCGCGATCGCCAGCACGCCTATGTCGGCCGCCCGGACCACGGAGTGGGCAAGGTCAACGTCGGAGCCATCGAGGAGACCGTCAACCTCGACGAAGTCGAGGGGACGCGCGACGTAGCCTGCCGGGAGCACGCTCCCAGGCTACGGGGGACCTATGGAGTGAGGGCGGCGATGCGGCTGGCGAGGTAGGGCGAGAACCACCCGTCGTACTTCGCCTGGAGCTCCGGGCTGCGCCAGTCAGAGCCGGTCACCACGCCGCGGCACGTGCTCAAGCCACATAGGCAGCGGAACTCGTCGTAGTCGCTGGCATCGCACATGGCGTAGTCGAAGCTCAGCTCCTCCCCGGGCTCGATATCGCGCATGGCCATGAGGAGCTGGGATCCGGCGAGGCCGCACTTGGGCTCGCAGGAGGGGTTGAGCATGTCGCCGGGCTCCGGTGTCTCGTCGGAGACGAGGTAGAGGTCGGCATCGATCTGGATGGACCGGTGCTGGCGATCGAGCGTCATCTGCTCGAGTTGGGCGAGGGTGACGACCCAGCCACCGAACGCGGCGACGGTCTCGCCCTGGGCGATGGACTCGGTGGCGAAAGAGCCCCAGCCCTTGTCGCCCGCAGGTCGAGCCTGCGCCTTCGGAGTCAGCCAGCAGTAGTCCAACGGAACCTCCTCGGTGCCCGGGGGGATCGGGCACGGAGGAGCGAGTGTGCCATGACCGAAGTTCAGCGCAAAATTGTTGGTCCTGTCTGAACGTTCAGTTCGGATCCTGCGACGCGAGGTCGTCGCCGCGATCCAGGCAGGCGCCCCCGGTACCGATCAGGGTGGGAACGGCCACTACCCCTAGCCTTGACGCGTGATCGACCCCAGAGTGCTGCGCGAGACGCCCGACATCCTGCGGGAGTCGCAGCGTCGCCGGGGAGAGGACGTGGCCCTGGTCGATCGGCTGGTGGCTCTCGATCAGCAGCGCCGCCAGGCCCAGCACGAATACGACCAGCTCCGGGCCGAGCAGAAGCAACTCTCCAAGCAGATCGGGCCCCTGCAGGGAGCGGCCAAGAAGAACCCCGACGATGCGCAAGTACGCGCGGAGCTCGATGCGCTTATGGCGACGGCGGCCGGCCTCGCCGAGCGCGTGAAGCAGGCTGATGCCGACGCTGCGCGCGCTACCCAGGAGGCCGACGAAGCCTGGCTGCTGGTCTCCAACGTCGTCGACATGCGGTCGCCCGTGGGCGGCGAGGAGGATTTCGCCGTACTCGAGGTGGTGGGGACCCCGCGTGACTTCGGCACCGAGGGCTTCGTGCCGCGCGACCACCTCGATCTCGGCGAGATGCTCGGTGCCATCGACGTCGAGCGCGGTGCCAAGGTGTCGGGGTCCCGCTTCTACTTCCTCACCGGTCCGGGCGCCATGCTCGAACTCGCACTTCTCAACCTTGCAGTCGCGCAGGCGACGTCGTATGGATTCATCCCCGTCATCCCTCCGGTGCTCGTTGCTCCGCGCGCGATGGAGGGCACCGGATTCCTCGGACAGGCGGCGGAGAACGTCTATCGCATCGAATCCGACGACATGTACCTCGTCGGCACGGCCGAGGTGCCGTTGGCCGGGCTGCATTCCGACGAGATCCTCCCCGGCGATGCGCTACCCCTGCGCTACGTCGGCTGGTCGTCGTGCTTCCGTCGCGAGGCCGGGTCCTACGGCAAGGACACCCGCGGCATCATCCGGGTGCACCAGTTCGACAAGGTCGAGATGTTCGTCTTCTGCCGTCCGGAGGACGCCGAAGCCGAGCACGAGCGCATCCTCGGCTGGGAACGCGAGTTCATGGACAAGCTCGAGATCCCCTACCGCGTCATCGACGTCGCCACCGGCGACCTGGGCTCGAGCGCGGCGCGCAAGTTCGACATCGAGGCGTGGATTCCCACCCAGGGCACCTACCGCGAGGTGACCTCAACCTCCAACACCACGGAGTTCCAGGCTCGCCGCCTCGGCATCCGCATGCGCGACGGTGATGACACCCGCGCGCTAGCGACGCTCAACGGCACCCTGTGCGCGATGCCCCGCGTCATCGTGGCGCTGCTCGAAAACCACCAGCAGGCCGACGGATCCGTCACCGTGCCCGCAGCCCTGCGGCCCTTCCTCGGCACCGACGTCCTCGAGCCATCCTGATGCGGCGGCTGGTCGCCGCGATCAGCATCGTCCTCCTCGCGGCGTGCTCGCCCGCTGGCAGCGCTGATCCCACGCCGAGCCCCACGTCGTCCAGTGCAGGTCCGTCGCCCTCACCGACGGGCACTCCCGTTCCCGCACCCGTACGCCCCGGATCTGACGGCAGTCAGGTGATCTTCGTGCAGCGCGCGGAGGATGCGTCGCTGGTGTCGGGCGGGGATCCCATTCGACTGACGCTAGCCCGCACGCAGAACGAGATCTCGTGGTTCACCGGTGCGCCGCAGCGCCTTGCGGGCACGATGAGCACCGAGCAGGCGCTGCTGAGTCTTGGCTGGCGGCCAGCCGAGGACGGCACGACGGCCGAGATGCCCCAGCCGGGCCCCAACGGCCTGCTGGCTACGCCGACCGGCGACATCGCCTTCAGCGTGCTCAGCGTCAACGTGCGCCCCGACGGCACCCTGGTGCTCGATATCCGCCCGCTGGGCCCTGAGCCAGCGACCAATTCGTCCCTGGGTGTAGTCGCGCTCACCCTCGATGGTGTCGCGGGGGCCGTCGAGGTCACCCGTGAGGTCGCGCCCGGCATCTCGTCTCGGGTCATCGTCACGGGACGTCGCAATCAGCAGGCGGTCGTGCAGTTGATCGGCGCCGACGGTCTTGTGCAGGAGTCGACGTTCGTCGCGCTCGATCGTCCGAGCGCCGCCATCATCGGAGCCGTGACGGGCACCGGCAACGAACTCAGCGATGTCGTCGTCACGTTGATTCCGCCGCGCAAGGATCGGCTGGGCACCGTGACCCTGACGGGCAAGCTCGTGACGGGTGGCGTCGAGGCGACGGTGACCCAGGTGGTTGCCCGCTGGAGCCTGCCCGTCAACGACTGAGGGGCGCCCCGCGTGTGCGGAACGCCCCTCAGCTTCGGATCGGATTAGACCTGCGGAAGGTTGGCCAGTGCCGGGGCGAAGCGCTCGTCGGAGAGCGCCTCGTCGACCATCGTGCCGGCGAGGAAGTTCTCGTAGGCCGCGAGGTCAAAGTGACCGTGGCCGCAGAGCGCGGTGAGGATCACCGTCTCCTCGCCCGTCTGCTTGGCCTGCTCGGCTAGGCGGATTGCCTGGGCGATGGCGTGCGTGGGCTCGGGCGCGGGCACGATGCCCTCGCTGCGCGCGAACTTGACCGCGCCGGCAAAGCACTCCGTCTGCGGGATCGCCACAGCGTCCATCAGGCCGAGTTCGTAGACGTGGGAGATGAGCGGTGCCATGCCGTGGTAGCGCAGGCCACCGGCGTGGATGGGGTCGGGGATGAACTGATGCCCCAGCGTGTGCATCTTCATGAGCGGCGTCATGCCCGCGGTGTCGCCGAAGTCGTAGGCGTAGACACCACGCGTGAGCGAAGGGCACGAGGCCGGCTCGACAGCGGTGATCTGCGGGTTGATCTTGCCCGCGAGCTTCTCGCGCAGGAAGGGGAACGACAGGCCCGCGAAGTTGGATCCGCCACCCGTGCACCCGACGATGTGGGTCGGCGTATCGCCGGCCATCTGCAACTGAAGCAAGGCCTCCTCGCCGATGATCGTCTGGTGCAGGAGTACGTGGTTGAGCACCGAGCCCAGCGCGTAGCGGGTGTCGTCGTTGGTGGCGGCCACCTCGACGGCCTCGGAGATCGCGATGCCGAGTGACCCGGACCAGTTGTTGGGGTCCTTCGCCAGCTCGCGACCGATCGCGGTCACGTCGGAGGGCGAACGGTGCACCTCGGCCCCGAACGTCTCGATCATGAGGCGGCGGTAGGGCTTGGTGTCGTACGACGCGCCGACCTGCCACACCTCGCACTCGAGGCCGAAGAGCGCGCACGCGAACGCGAGCGCGGTGCCCCACTGGCCGGCACCGGTCTCGGTGGTGAGCTTCTTGGTGCCTTCCTTCTTGTTGTAATAGGCCTGCGGCACCGACGTGTTGGGCTTGTGTGAGCCGGCAGGGGAGACACCCTCGTACTTGTAGTAGATGCGCGCCGGGGTGCCGAGCAGCTTCTCGAGGCGATGCGCACGGAAGAGCGGCGACGGACGCCACTGGCGGTAGACGTCGAGGACGCCCCCGGGAATCTCGACGTAACGCTCGCCGGTGACCTCCTGCATGATCAGGTCCATCGGGAAGAGCGGCGCCAGATCGTCGGGGCCGACCGGATCCATGCGGCCGGGGTGCAACGGCGGCGGCGGCGGCGCCGGCAGGTCGGCGATGAGGTTGTACCAGGTGGTGGGCATCTGGTCTTCGCTGAGCACGTACTTGTGCTGCTGCACGGTGTCGTCCATGGACCTGCCTTTCGGTGTCGGGCTGCCCGGGGGGAAGCGCCGGGTGCTCGCGACGCTACCCGACCTGACAGCATGGCGTTCGTGGAATCGGAGGCTTCACCAGCGATCCCGGTGCCCCCCGGAGTCCGGCTCCTCGCCTCCGATCTCGATGGCACCCTCCTTCTGCCCGACGGCTCCGTCGGCCGGCGCACCCGCGATGCGCTCGACGCCCTGCGCGACAGCGACCTCGACCTGGTGATCGTGACCGGCCGCCCGCCGCGGTGGATCTCCCCGGTCGTGGAGATGACCGGCCACCGTGGCGTCGGGATCGCGGCCAACGGCGCGGTGGTCCTCGACCTGGCCGACGGCCACGTCACCGAGGTGTTTCCTCTCTCGCACGACCAGGCCCTGGAGGCGGTCGATCGCCTGCGCGCTGCGATGCCCGGGGTTGCCTTCGCCGTGGAGCGCGCTCGGCCGGGAGGCAGGCTCGCTCCGACGGGCGGATCGTCGTACGACGATCTCGATGCCACGCTCGCCGACGCCACGGAGTTCGCCCTTGCTGATGGCTACACGCCCCGCTGGCCGGTGCCGCGCGAGACCCACGTCGCCCCTATCGAGGAACTCATTCGCTACGACGACGTCGTGAAGATCCTGGCGCGGCCCGGTGATGGGCTCGCCATCGATCCGGAGCGGTTCATCCTCGGCGGCTACGACGTACTCGACGGGCTGGTCGAGGTCACGCACGCGGGATTCGACGACTCGTTACTCGAGATCAGCGCCCCCGGTGTCAGTACGGCGACGACCCTCGCGCGAGTGGCGGCCGCCGAGGGTCACGGCGCCCTGCACGTGGTCGCGGCTGGAGATGGCCCCAACGACCTGCCGATGCTGGCGTGGGCCGGCACGTCATACGCGATGGCCAATGCGCATCCCGAGGTGATCGATATCGCCACTCACGTGCTTCCGCCCAACAGCGAGGAGGGCGTGGCTCAGCTCATCGACGCGCTGCTCGCCGAGGAGAGCAGGGACCCCTTCAGCTCGCGGATGTAACCCTCAGCACGATCTTGCCGGTGACCTCGCCCGCCTCGAGAGCATGGTGAGCGGCCGCTGCGTCGGTGATCGGCATCACGCGGTCGATGACGGGCTTGACGATTCCCGTGCCGATCCACGGCCACACGTGGCGCTCGACCTCCTGGCAGATCTCAACCTTCTCGGAGGTCGGCCGGCCGCGCAGTGTGGTGGCATGGACGGCGGCATTGCGACGGAGCAGCGTCGTGATGTCGAGCTCGGATCGGGTGCCACCCTGCATGCCGATGATGACTATGCGGCCGTTGCGGGCAAGGGCCTCGATATTGCGCTCGAGGTAGGCAGCCCCCATGTTGTCGAGGATGACGTCGACTCCGCGGCCGCCGGTCTCGACGGAGATGGCCTCGACGAAGTCCTGCTCGCGATAGTTGATGAGCACCTCGGCGCCCAATGCCGCGCACGCGTCGAGCTTGGCCTGCGATCCGGCGGTGACGGCGACCCGGGCGCCGAGTGCGCGCGCGACCTGGATCGCCATCGTGCCGATTCCGCTGCCACCCCCGTGCACGAGCAGCCAGTCGCCGCGCTGTAGGTGGGCAACCATGGCGAGGTTGGACCACACCGTGCAGGCGACCTCGGGAAGCCCCGCTGCCTCGACCACCCCGATGCCGGGTGGCAGCGCCATGGCCTGCCCGGCGGGGACGACGACCCGTTCGGCGTACCCACCGCCCGAGAGGAGGCAGCACACCTCATCGCCGACGGCGTGCGACGTGACTCCGTCGCCGATCCGGGCGATGACACCCGAGCACTCCAGGCCGGGCCAGTCGGGTGCGCCCGGTGGAGGGGGGTAGAAGCCCTGGCGCTGGAGGAGATCGGCGCGGTTGACGGCTGTGGCGACGACGTCGACCAGCACCTCGCCGGGACCGAGCGCGGGCTCGGCGACTTCCTGCCACGACAGCACGTCCGGGCCACCGCGCTCGGTGATGACTATCGCGCGCATGTCAGGCGTCGGGTCGCTCGGGGGCGGAGTAGCCGTTGCCCTCGGTGTGCCGGATGACGACGAGCTCGTCGCCCTTCTGCAGGATTCGGATGTCGGAGGTGTCGAAGCGGTGAACGACGCCGCCGCGGATGACGGCGAGCACGATCTCGCCACGCGAGTCGATCTCGGTGGGCGAGGTGCCGAGCTCCTCCTTCGTGATCTCCCGCTGGATGACCTCGAGCCCGCGTCCTGAGTCGAGCAGGTCCTCCATCAGCGTGCCGGCCACGGGGGAGATCAGTGAGAGCGCCATGAGGTGGCCGACTGACTCGGCGCTGGGGATCACGCTGGTGGCACCGGACTGCCGCAGGATCTGCGCGTTGGCTGCCTCGCGCACGGCGGCGACGATCTCCGCCTTGGGGGCCAGGCGCCGTGCGGTGAGTGTGACGAGCACAGAGGTGTCGTCCTCGTCAGTGGCGACGATGACCTTGGCGGCGCGCTCGGTGGCGGCGTCACGCAGGATGTCTTCGCGCCGCGCGTCGCCGATCACGCCGGCAAGGCCCATGCGGTTGGCCTCCTCGATCTCCGAGCGTTCGCGAGCGACGACGACGATGGACAGTGGCGGCACTCCGCTGTCGAGGAGCATGCGCGCCGCAGAGCGGCCCTTGACGCCGAAGCCGATGATGACGGTGTGATCTTGCACGCGCTGCCTCCAGCGGGTTGTGCGGAGTTCCTCGCGCGTCCTGCGCGTGAGTACCTCGATGGTGGTTCCGACGAGGACGATGAGGAAGAGAAAGCGCAGCGGGGTGATGACGAAGATATTCACCAGGCGCGCGGATTCACAGACCGGGACGATGTCGCCGTAGCCGGTGGTGGAGAGGCTGACAGTGGCGTAGTAGAGCGCGTCAACCCACGTGATGCCGCCGATGTCGCCGCGGTCGGCGTAGCAGTCGCCCTCGGCGTAGACGACACCCGCAGCGACAAGAAGCGCGCCCACAGCGAGACCGATGCGGACGAGGATGTTGCGGACGGGTCCCCACGACTTGGACGGGAGTTTGATCCGGGCAACGAGCGCCTCGGCCTCGGGGCCACTGGGCAGGTCGAGGGGGGTTGTGCGCTGCCGCTTGGGGGCCACGTCTAGAGACGGTATCGCCCGGATCAGGGGATCGCAGGGAGCGGGAGTACCTCGACCCGCGTGCCGCGCTCGCCACCACCCGGGGGGATCACCGCCATGCCGTCGGCCAGGGCGAGCCCGCGCAGCATGGCGGGGCCGCCGAAACGGAGGCGTCGGGCGACGACATCGGTGTCGCCGTACTCCAGTTGCACCGGCACGAGCCGGGTGTCCTCGGGATGGGGTGTCGCACCATCGAGCAGGAGCGCGTCGGTGGTGGCGAGGCCACGCGCTGGCTGCCCGCACAGTGAGGCGATCAACGGGGCGGCCAGGGTGAGCAGGCCGGAGACCGCGGCGAGAGGGTTGCCGGGCAAACCCACCACGTGGCGACCGTCGGGCAGAGCGGCGAGGAGCATGGGATGCCCGGGGCGCACCTGCACGCCGTCGACGATCCACCGTGCGCCCAGATGATCGAGTACGTCGTGCAGGTGGTCGACGGGTCCGCTCGCGGTCGAGCCGGTCGTCACGATTACATCGGCTGTCGAGTCGTCGATCTCATCGAGGAGCGCCTGACGGGAGTCGGGCACGCGGATGGGCGGATTGGCGCGGGCGCCGAGCGATGCCAGCCACGGCGGCACCAGCGGCCCGAGTGCATCGCGCACGCGGCCGGGGCGCGGGAGCCCGCGGTCGAGCAACTCGTCGCCGACCACGAGGACCGCGACGATGGGCGGCGGGATGACGTCGAGATCGTCGTAGCCCGCGGCGGCGGCGAGACCGACGGCCGCGGGACCGACGATGGTGCCGGCGTCGATGAGCGGCTCGCCCGCGCGGCATTCCTCGCCCTGCGGTCGCACGTCGGTGCCGGGCGGCACGGTGGCGCCGGTGTCGTCGGGTATGCCCGTGAGCGGATCGCGCGAGTAGAGGCGGTTGCCGTGCAGCGCGGTCTCGACGTACGCGTCCTCGTGCCGCAGCACGGCGTCGGCGCCGGGGGGAAGTGGCGCGCCGGTGGCGATCGGCACGGCGGTGCCCGCGCGGATGGGCGCGTCGTTCGTTCCGCCAGCAAGGCGCGTGTCATCGGTGTCGAGTTGCCAGGGGCTCGGCCCGGCGACGGCGTAGCCGTCCATGGCCGCTGACGCGAAGGGCGGCAGGTCGCTCAGCGCGACGATCGGCTCGGCGAGCACGGCACCGACGGCCTCGTCGAGGCGCGCCGTACGCGCGGCGAGGGGAGCAGCGGCAGCCGATGCGACACGGCGGGCCTGGTCCCAGGGCAGCGCCGGCCGATACATGACTTCAGGGTCCCACCGCCCACCCATCTCGTTGAGTGGCGACTTGTGTGGTGGGTGTACGGCGTGTCGCGCCGCATAACCCGCCACTCAACGCGTGAGGCGGGCCCCAGCGGTGCCCGCGACGGGGCAGGATGGTCTCTATGAGTCGAGATTCCCTCACCCAGTGGACGGCCGCAGCCACCCACGCCCTGCAGACCGAGTTCGACATCACGATCCCCGAGGTCGATGTCCAGCTCCTCCTCGACGTCGCCCGCGACGCCGCCCATGCCGTCGACCGCCCCGCGGCCCCGATCACCACCTTCCTTCTGGGGTACGCCGTGGCCCTGGCCGGCGCCGACAAGCTGGGTGAGGGCGCCCACACCCTCAACCGCCTCGCCGGCGAGTGGGACCTCGGCTTGCACCAGTCCTGAGGCGCGAGCCGGGCTCCGACATGTGTGCCCAATCGCCCGAATTGCGTCTATTGAGCCGACATGGGCGACCTTCGCCGCGTACCCTGCGATGAGCCCGTCGCCCTATCTACAGAGAGGCTCGGTGACGATGTCGAACCGCGTGAGTGGATTCCTGGCTGCCGTCGCTGCTGTTGCGCTTGTCGCGGGTCTTAGCGCCGCCCTGCCTGCCCATGCCGCCGCTAAGCCCGCCCCCGGCAAGCCATGTGCGAAGGAGGGCGCAAAGTACAAGGTGGGCGCGGGCATGCTGCTCGTCTGCCAGCGCAATGCGGCCGGCAAGCTCGTGTGGACCAAGTCCGGTGGCCCCGGCCCAGGTCCCGGACCGGGCCCTGGACCGACGCCGGCCGGTGGCATACCCGCCGTCATCGAAAGCTGGGGGATCTCGGTAGCGCCGTACAACACTGCCACCAAGATGGCGGGCGACATGTATGTCGGAAGCATTCCCTTCCCGACCGACTCCGTCGCCCAGTCGCCGATTCAGTACTACGGCGAGGGCCCACGTCGGCCTTCTGATCCTCCGAATTTCATCGACCCGCAGATGACCTTCTATGTGCCCATTCACACCAAGGTGCGGGCCATCGCGACCGGCGAAGTCTGCTGGGTGAAGAAGCTCAACACGACCTACAGCGATGACTACAGCATCGGCCTGGGGATCTCGGTCGGCGGCCAACCGGCTTGCCAGACCGACCCCATGTCGGGACAAGGCTCGGGACGGGTGGCGACGTGGGAGCACGAGCACGTCATGCTCCCGCAGGTCAAAGTGGGCGACAAGGTGACAGCAGGGCAGGTCATCGCGGAGGCGAGTTACTACACCAAGGATAACTGGCTCTACACGAGCAATTACGCCCTCTACGAGATCGGCATCTTGGTCACCTCCACCTCCGGTGGACCACCGATGCACGTGTGCCCAGCGCTCTACCTGGCGCCGAAGACCAAGGATCAACTCCTCAGTCAACTTGCCACCGCCGCACGGGCCTTCGAAGCCAACGTTGGGAAGACCTTCTACGCCGAGAAGACCCTCACCACGGGGTGCATCACGGAGAAGCCCTCGGAGGGCTGAGCCTTCCTTCTTCGGGAGAAATGAGGCAGGAAATCGCCCTCGATCCCCCGAAGAACGCCGCCGGGCACTTGACGCGCGTATCAATTTGACACTAGCGTCAAGTCCATGGCGCCCGTCCTGCGCTCCCGCCTTGAAGCTTCGGGCTTCGCGTCCAACCGCGCGGCCACGCTCGAGTCCCTCGCCGAGATCGACGGCCTGCTGGCCAAGGTGATCGCCGGCGGCGGGAGCAGCGATCCAGAGAAGAACGCCAAGACCGTCGCCCGGCATCGCGGCCGCGGCAAACTGCTCCCGCGCGAGCGCATCAATCTTCTGCTCGATCGCGACTCGCCTTTCCTCGAACTCAGCCCGCTCGCGGGCTGGGGTACCGACGATCCGCTGGGTGGCGGCGTCGTCACCGGCATCGGTCGCGTGCACGGCACCGAGTGCATGATCGTCGCCAACGACCCCACCGTGAAGGGTGGATCTCAGGGGCCGACGTCGGTCGCCAAAGGGCTGCGCGCGATGGAGATCGCGCGGCTCAATCGCCTCCCGCTCGTGAGTCTCACCGAGTCCGGTGGCGCGGACCTGCCCAAGCAGGCCGAGATATTCGTGCCCGGCGGCGCGAGCTTCAAGAACCTCACGCAACTGTCCGCCATGGGCATCCCGACGGTCACGCTGGTCTTCGGCAGCAGCACCGCGGGCGGTGCCTACGTGCCGGGTATGAGCGATTACGTCGTGCTGCAGAAGGACGCCGCGCGCGTCTACCTCGGTGGACCGCCCCTGGTGAAGATGGCCATCGACGAGGACGCCGACGAGGAAGAGCTGGGCGGCGCCGAGATGCACGCGCGTACGTCGGGCCTCGCCGACTACCTCGCGCTCGACGAGCCGGATGCGCTGCGCATCGGCCGGCAGATCGTCGAGCACCTGCGGTGGCGCAAGGCCGGTCCAGGCCCCGACCGCGCCCCGGTCGAGCCCCTCTACGACCCCGAGGAGTTGCTCGGCATTCCGAGCGCTGACGTGCGCCAGCCGTTCGAAGCGCGCGAGGTGCTCGCGCGGATCCTCGACGGCAGCGAGTTCGAGGAGTTCAAGGCGCTCTACGGCTCGACGCTCGTCACCGGCTGGGGCCACATCGGCGGCTATCCGGTCGGCGTGCTCGCCAACAACGGCATCCTCTTCAGCCAGGAGAGCGAGAAGGGCGCGCAGTTCATCCAGCTGTGCAATCGCATGGGCGTGCCGATCCTCTTCGCCCAAAACATCACCGGCTTCATGGTCGGCACGCGCTACGAGCAGGGCGGCATTATCAAGGACGGCGCCAAGCTCATCAATGCCGTTTCCAATTCCACGGTGCCGCACCTGACGCTGATGATGGGCGCTTCCTATGGCGCGGGCAACTACGGCATGTCAGGCCGCGCGTACGACCCGCGATTCGTCTTCTCCTGGCCCAATCACCGCATCGCGGTCATGGGCCCCAAGCAGCTGGCGGGCGTGCTCACCATCGTCGCCCGCCAGAAGGCCGAGAGCATGGGCATCGAGTTCGACGAGGCCGCCTTCGCCCCCATGCGCGACGCCTTCGAGCAGCAGGTCGAGAGCCAGTCGACGGCTCTCTTCGCCACCGGACGCCTGTGGGACGACGGCATCATCGATCCGCGCGACACCCGCACCGCCCTGACCCTGTCACTGTCGGCCGTGCATTCGGCCCCGATCTCCGGCGCCGAGTCCTACGGCGTCTTCCGGATGTGATCGCCATGCGACGCATCCTGGTGGCCAACCGCGGCGAGATCGCGCGCCGCGTCTTTCGCACCGCGCGCGCGATGGGCATCCAAACCGTCGCCGTCTACTCCGAGCCCGATGCCGATGCGCCATTCGTGCGCGAAGCCGACATGTCGGTGGCGCTGCGCGGGTCGACTAGCGCCGAGACCTACCTCGACGTCGACCAGATTCTCGAGGCCGTACGCCGCTCCGGTGCCGATGCGGTGCATCCGGGCTATGGCTTCCTGTCCGAAAGCCCGGCGTTCGCCGAGGCGGTGACGGCCGCGGGCGTCACGTGGATCGGTCCGACGCCTGAGTCAATCCGCGCCATGGCCCTGAAGGTCGAGGCCAAGCGTCTTGCGGCCGAGGCAGGCGTCCCGCTCGTGCCGGGTGCGGAGCTCCCCGACAGTCTCGGTGACACCGAGGTCGCTCGCCTTGCCGACAACGTGGGCTACCCGCTGATGGTGAAGGCGAGCGCGGGCGGTGGCGGCAAGGGCATGCGCACTGTCGAGTCGGCAGATGATCTCGCCGAGGCGTTGGCGTCAGCACGACGCGAGGCGCAGGCGTCGTTCGGCGACCCGACGGTCTTCCTCGAGCGCTATCTCACGCGGTCACGCCACGTCGAGGTGCAGGTGTTCGGCGACACGCACGGTCATGTCGTGCACCTCGGCGAGCGTGAGTGCTCCATCCAGCGCCGTCACCAGAAGATAGTCGAGGAGTCACCGTCGCCGGGGCTGGCCGCGCATCTCGCCCAGCCGATGTACGACGCGGCCGTGGCACTGGCCCAGCGCATCGGCTACGTCGGTGCCGGCACGGTCGAATTCATCGTGGCCGGCGAGGGGGCCGACCAGGAGTTCTACTTCCTTGAGATGAACACCCGTCTGCAGGTGGAGCACCCGGTCACCGAGATGGTGACCGGGCTCGACCTCGTGGAGTGGCAGATCCGCGTGGCACGTGGCGAGGCGCTCCCGCGCGCCCAGGACGAGATTGTGCCGTGTGGTCACGCGATCGAGGTGCGCCTCTATGCCGAGGATCCCGCGCGGGGCTACCTGCCCAACACGGGCACCCTCCACGCCTTCACCGTGCCGTCGGTCGCCCGTGTCGACAGCGGCGTCGAATCAGGCTCCGAGGTGTCGGCGTACTACGACCCCATGCTGGCGAAGGTCATCGTGCAGGCTGCCGATCGCA
>JBJTIQ010000225.1:0-2679 GCA_046095085.1 Actinomycetota bacterium
CACGGGTCAGAAGTCTGGCCTGTCCAGTTTGTGGCCCGATCCCCGGGGTGGGGATAGCGATCAGTCGTCGCCGGGTTGGCCGACGCAGGCGCGGTCGGCGATGACTCGGCAGAGGCGGCCGAGTTCGGCGAACTCCTCGGGACTGAGCACGTCGACGAGGTGCTCCCGCACACTCTCGACGTGGGTGGGGGCAGTGGCGACCAGGGTCTTCCACCCCCGGGTGGTCAGCACCGCGAAGGCTCCGCGTCGGTCGTCGAGGCAGCGTTCGCGCTCCACCAGGCCCTCAGCCACCAGGCGATCGATCTGGTGGGAGAGCCGGCTGCGCGACGACATCGTGGCCGCTGCGAGCTCGCTCATGCGCATGCGCCGATCCGGCGCCTCGGAGAGGTGCACGAGGATCTCGTAATCGGGAAGGCTCAGGCCAGCCCGCTCCTGAAGGTCGCGACTCAGGCGTTCGGGCAGCAGGAGCGAGGCGGCAATCCAGGCCCGCCACGAAGCCTGCTGATCGTCGCTGAGCCACCGGGTCACAGGCCGCCAGCCATCTGCCAGATGCGCACGCCCCCCAGGATGCCTGCAGTGTTGGGGACGATGACCCCCTTGGGGCCGACATCACCGACATCGAGTCTCTTGGCGTTGCCGCCGCCCACGTAGATGCGGTCGAAGCAGAGCATGTCGTCGAAGTTCTCGATGGCCTGGCGTACGTCGGGAAGCCAATGCTTGGTGCCGATCTCCTGCCGGCGTGCCTCACCCAGCGCGATGTCAGTGGTCATGCCCTTGCGGAAGGGCCCGTGGGACAGCTCGAAGTGGGGGAGCAGTTGGCCATCGGAGAACAGCGCCGTGCCAACCCCCGTGCCCAGGGTCATCACGAATTCGACGCCGTCGCCCTGGACCACTGCCGCCCCCTGCATGTCGGCGTCATTGACCACGAGGACCGGGAGGTTGAAGGCATGGGCGAAGGCATCAGCGAGGTGGAAGCCGGTCCAAAGGGAAGCGAGGTCGGGGTCAGGCTTGCCGCCGTATTCGCGACGGGAGAACGCCGGCACCTCGAGGACGACACCGCGGCGCACCAGACCCGGAAACCCGATCGACACGCGATGGTGGCCGTGCAGGGGAGCGGTGAGCGCGACGATCTCGGAGACAAGGCGCTCAGGCGGGCACGGATAGGGGGTGGCGACCTTCAACTTGTCGGAGGCCATGACGCCGGCGCAGTCCACCTGGGCGGCCTTCAGCCCGGTGCCCCCGATGTCGACGGCCAGGGTCAGCACGTCGTGGGGCCACGCGGGCGGCACGGCGTTCGTCATGCGGGCAGCCTCTCACAAGGTCAAGGCAGCGTGAGGATCTCGCTGCCGGTGTCAGTGACGAGAATCGTGTGCTCGAACTGCGCGGAGAGCCGGCGGTCTTTGGTGACGACTGTCCAACCGTCGGACCACATGTCGTAGTCGTAGGTGCCGAGGGTGAGCATCGGCTCGATCGTGAATGTCATTCCGGGCTCGAGGATGGTGTCGAATCGCTCGTCGTCGTAGTGGGGCACCACCAGGCCGCTGTGGAAGTGGGTGCCGATGCCGTGGCCGGTGAAGTCGCGCACCACCCCGTAGTCGTACCTCCGGGCGTAGCTCTCGATGACCCGGCCGATGACGTTAAGGGGTCGGCCCGGGGCCACGGCCGCGATCCCACGCTGGGTGGCCTCGTGGGTGCGCTCGACCAGCAGGCGCGCCTCCTCGGAGACCTCGCCGACCAGGAAGGTGGCGTTGGTGTCGCCATGGACCCCGCCGATGAAGGCCGTGATGTCGATATTGCAGATATCGCCCTCGAGCAGCACGGTCGAGTCGGGGATTCCGTGGCAGATGACCTCGTTGAGCGAGGTGCATAGCGACTTGGGGTAGCCGCGGTAGCCCAGGGTCGACGGGTAGGCGCCGTGATCGAGGATGAATTCGTGACCGATGCGATCGAGATCGTCGGTCGTGACGCCGGGCTCGATGGCAGACCCGACCTCGACGAGGGCCTGCGCGGCCAGGCGTCCGGCGATGCGCATCGCTTCGATGGTCGCCGGATCCTTGACCTCCGAGCCGGTGAAGCGGGTGGGCGCGGACTTGCCGACGTATTCGGGTCGCTCGATGTGACCTGGTACGTCGCGCATGGGCGAGACGTCGCCGGGCGACAGGGGTTCGCGAACGCGCGTCATGGATCGGGAGTCTAGTTGCGCCGGGGGAGGGCCGCCGCCTCGCCGCTGGACCCAGTGCAAAGGGCCCGCACCTGACGGTGCGGGCCCTTTGCGTGAAGAACTAGCGCTTGCGAGCGGGTGCCTTGCGGGCGCGCTTGCGAGCGGGAGCCTTCTTGGCTGCGCGCTTGCGAGCGGGAGCCTTCTTGGCGGCGCGCTTCGGCGCTGCCTTCTTGGCTGCGCGCTTGCGGGCCGGTGCCTTCTTAGCTGCTGCCTTCTTCGGCGCGGCCTTCTTGGCCGTGCGCTTGCGTGCGGTGGTCTTCTTTGCGACCGCCACGGTGCCTCCAGTTGGTCGTTCCCTGCCCCCTGGCAGGGCTGTCAAGGACAACCATGGCAGATCATCCGGTGATTTCGCGACATCGCCGCATTTTGTCGCCTCCGTGTGTCGCGTCACATTTTTCGGCGATTGACGTGCTAGTCCTCCCCGTTAGCGGGGTTTGAGGGCACCATTACGTCCCAAT
>JBJTIQ010000226.1:0-7847 GCA_046095085.1 Actinomycetota bacterium
TCCCTCCTACGATCACTCCGTGAGCACAGACAAGCCGGGCCCTGGTCGATCCTCCGATGTCCTCGACGCGATCCTCGGCAAGGTAGCCGACAACCGCACCCGCACGGACACCAGCAACGCGCTCTTCCGCGCCAAGGCGCTCGACCAACTCGACGTCGCTGCCGACATCGACAACCAGCTCCCCCTCGTCTCCCGACGCAATTGGCTGCTCCTCGTGGGTGCAGCGCTCATCGTCGTGGGCTTCATCATCTGGGCCGCCCTCACACCCGTCACCCAATTGGTCTCAGGCACCGGCCGCGTGCTGGCCCCCTCGGGCCTGCTCTCGGTGACGTCTCCGGTCGAAGGGTTCGTCCAAGAGTTGTTGGTCTCCAGCGGCAGCAGCATCTCCAACGCCGACGTCATCGCCTACGTCGAGTCCGCCGGGGAGCTCATCCCCGTTGCGTCCGTGGTGTCCGGCACGACGTGGCAGATCCTCGACTCCGTGGGCGAGTCCGTCGGCCCCGGGGAGGTGATCATCACCGTCCTGCCGGGCAACTCCGATCGGACCGTGCTCATCGTGCTGCCTAGCAGCGAAGCGGACGCGGTGCGGCCCGGCATGCCAGTGAGCTCGTTCGGGCAGACCGTCGGCGCCGTCACGGTGGTGAATCCGCCCCTGCCCGCCGACGAAATCATGCTGCGCACAGGCATCTCCGCGCAGCCCGGCAGCTTCTCCTCGATCATCGAGGTGGGCCTCAACGAACCCGCCCGGCCCGCCAGCGAGGCGACCTACACCATTCAGCTCACCAACCAGACCGTCCTCGAGCAGATGTTCAGCCGCTGATGGCCGCATCCACGGCTCCGCCAGCGGCGAAGCCGCAGAAGAAGCACCCCGGCAAGTCTCGTCGGCGGGTGCCGACCGTCTTGCAGATGGAGGCCACCGAGTGCGGGGCCGCCAGCCTCGGCATGGTGATGGCCAACTACGGCCTGTTCCGCCCCATCGAGGAACTACGCGTGCGCCTCGGCGTAGCACGCGACGGGGCCACAGCCAAGAGCATCGTGCAGGCCGCGCGCACCTACGGCATGGAGACGCATGCCATGAAGCGCGAGCCCCAGCAACTCAAGGACATGGTCTTCCCGCTCATCATCCACTGGCGCTTCTACCACTTCCTCGTCGTCGAGGGCTACTACCCGGGCGGCTGGTACATCAACGACCCGGCTATGGGCCCGCGCACCTGCGACGAACACGAATTCGACGAGTCGTTCACCGGCGTTGCGATTCAGATCACGCCCGGGCCTGACTTCACACCTGCCGGCAAACGTCGCGGCGTGCTCGGTCGCCTCCTCTCCGCCGCGGGAACCATCCGCCCGATGGTGATCTTCTCGATGATCCTCGCCCTGCTCCTCGTCGTCCCGACCGTGCTCGTCCCCTCTGTCGTGCAGCTCTTCGGCAATGGCCTCGCCGGCCTCGAGGGGATCCCGCTGCGCGCGGCCATCGTCGGCCTCGTCATCGCTTTGGTGATGCAGGCCATGCTCCTGTGGCTGCAAGGCAGCCTGTCAATGCGACTGGCGACCAAGATCTCCACGCGCGTGGGCGCCTCGATGGTGCTGCGACTACTGCGGCTACCCATGGCCTTCCACTCGCAGCGCGGTGCAAGCTCCCTGGCCCAGCGTGCACTGCTCATCGACCAGATGAGCGTCGCGGTCTCGGCCATCCTGGTGTCGGCGACCGCCGGACTGCTCCTCGCGCTCGTCGCCACGGTGGTGCTGATCAGCATCAACTGGGTGTCGGGCGTCGTGGCGATCCTGGTGGCCGTGACCACAGCGCTCACGGTGCGGCACACCCTGCTGAAGTCGCGTGACGAGGCAAGCCGCGTGATTCGCGAAGCGGTCGAGGTGGGTGCCGTCATGTCGTCATCCCTCAGTCAGATCGAGCCCATCAAGGCCTCCGGCACCGAAGACGGCATCATCGCCCGCGGCTTGGCTGCCGAAAACCGTCTCCTCGATGCGCAACAGCGCATCGGCGTTCGCTCCCTCAATCTCACCGTCATCCCCAGCATCCTGTCGGGCGGCGGCACGGTGCTGATCGCCATGGCCGCGGTGTGGCAGGTGCTCACCGGCAATCTCGACCAGGGCGGCTTCCTCGCCGTCATGGCCCTGGCCGCCGTCATCATCGCGCCGATGACCCAGGTGATCATCGCCCTCGATCAAGCGCAGACACTGCGCGCCACCCTCGACCAGGTCGATGACATCGCCGATACGCCTGAGGATCCCGAGCTCACCAACGTGCCCGAGGGGGAGGTCCCGGCCACGCTTGCCGGTGATCTGCGCCTGGAGGACGTCACCTTCGGTTACAGCCCGGTCGGCGAACCCACGATCAAGAACCTCGACCTCCACATTCCCCCGGGTCGACGCGTGGCCCTGGTCGGGCCGAGCGGCTGCGGCAAGTCGACCGTCTCGCGCCTGGTCACCGGGCTCTACCCGCCGACCTCCGGGCGAGTGCTCATCGACGGCCGTCCTCGCTCTGGGCATGCCCGCGCCGTACTCACCGATCGCATCGCGCTCGTTGACCAGGACGTCACGATCTTCGGTGGCACCCTGCGCGACAACGTCACGCTGTGGGACCCGTCCGTCTCCGATCGCGATGTTATGGCCGCCCTCATCGACGCCCAACTCGGCGACCTGGTCGCCACGCGCCCCGGTGGCCTCGACGCAGAGCTCACCGAAGGCGGCGCCGACCTCTCCGGCGGGCAGCGCCAGCGCATCGAGATCGCGCGCGCACTCGCTCGCAATCCCGTCGTGCTCGTCATGGACGAAGCCACCAGCGCCCTTGACCCCGTCACCGAGCAGGCCATCGACATCGCCGTCAGACGCCGCGGGATCGCCTGCCTCGTGATCGCGCACCGCCTGTCGACCATCCGCGACAGTGACGAGATCGTCGTACTAGATAAGGGAGTCGTGGTCGAGCGCGGCACCCACGCTGAGCTGATGGCGGCCGAAGGCCCCTACGCCCGACTGGTGGGCAGCTCATGACGACCAGCCACGCAGATGCGCGGCCCCTGACCGCGGTCGACACCCTGACACCCGCCGCCGGCGATGTCGTCGACGTGCTTGAGGGCGAAGTGCTGGTCTTCTCACTCAGCCCCGATGGCCGACGTACCCCCCTGTGCACTGTGGCGGCTGGGAGCGTGGTCGTGGGATGCAGCCCGGCCGCCGAGGGCGAGACCCTGCTCGTCACCGGACTCCCGGGCACGCAGGTGCGCACCACCACGCTCGACAGCGGGAAGAACCATGTCGGCCAACTCCAGGAATGGGTCGACGTGCTCGGCAGCGCACTCACCCAGGGACGCTGGCCGGGCAACCTCATCACGATCGCCTCGGCGGGTTCGATGCTGGCCCCCGGGGAGAACGTCGGGCCGCAGCGCGAAGACGACCGCTACGTCTGGGTGCGCGTGACTGCCGGGTCGGCCGAACTCTGCGGGATGGAGGGCGCCGAGATCACCGCAGATGACCCCGCGCTGCCACTGCCGCGCGGGACCTGGCTGCGATCGGGCCTGCGCTGCCGGATCGTGGAGGTCGAGCCACCCGCCGACGACGCGGGCTGGGCTCAGGCACTTGAACTCTGGGGTCGGCTGTCGGTCAATGCCGTCTCCGTCCGTCAGCGCGTTGAGGATCTTGACGCCGCCCTCGAGCGCCAAAACATCGACGAGCGCTCGGGCGCCGCCATCAACCAGGGCGTTGACCTGCTGACGATGGCCGTCGGGGCGAAGGAACGCCCGCCGGTCATTGCCGACAAGGCGCAGTCAGAGCAGCTCTTCGCGGCCTTCATGGCAGCCCGCGCCGCCGGCCTCGTCGTCACCGATGAGGCACTCCTTCGCGCCGCCGAAGACGTCGAAAACGGACGCGAGCCCGCGGCTGCGGTCGCCTCAGTCGCGAATGCGCGTGCCCGGCCCGTCACGCTCGAGGCCGGCTGGCACCGCCGCGAGGGCACTCCAAAGTTCGTGCAGGTCGCCCAGGAGTCCTCACGCGACACCGTGCCACGCGCGCTGGTATGGAAACGAGGCTGGACGCTGGTCGACAGCACCGGCGAGGCCGTGAGCGTCGACGACGAGATCGCCGAGCGCGTCTCGCGCAAGGCCATCGAGCTCCTGCCCGTCCTTCCCGCCAGCCCGAGCACCCTGCGCGACCTGGGACGCCTAGCCCTTCGCGGCAGCGGCCGCGAGTGGGTCGCGGTCGGACTCGTTACCGGTCTCGTGGCGATGATGACGTTCTTCACTCCCTACCTCCTCGGGCAATTGCCCCAACTGTTCGCGACTAATGCGTCGGCCACGGCGTATGCCGCGATCTTCATCGCCCTGCTCTTCATCGTGCTGGCCGGAGCGGCGTGGCAGGCCGTCCGCGCCCTCGCGCTGCTGAGGGCGCGCAGTCGCACGCTGGCCGTGGCCTCCGGTGCCGTGTGGGACCGCATCATGCGGTTGCCGGCGCCCTGGCACGCCACTCGCAAGCTCGGCAACCGCCTCAATCAGGCGAGCTCGGCCAACTTCGCTTCGGCGGCGTTCCCCGACGAAACGCTGATTCGACTGCTCGACACCGCAGCGATCCTCGGTGCCCTGCTCGCCATCGCCACGACGGGGCCGGCCCTGCTCGTCACGCTGCTTCTGGTCTTCGCGCTGCAGGCGGCCATCATCGTCGGGTTCCTCAAGTCCACGGTTTCACGCGCCTCCGATCGCATCACGGCCTCCGCGGAGGCCAGCGGTCGGCTCATCGAGATCCTGAGCGCTATCCCGCGCCTGCGCGTCAGTGGGGCGGAGTCGCGCGCTTTCCTGCGCTGGGCCGAACTTCAGGCGAAGTTTGCTCGCGCCGACCTCAGCCTTCGTCGTCTCACGATGGTCCAGGGTGTCGTCATTGCCGTGTGGCCGGTATTCACGCTCCTCGTCATCATCACCGTCATCGGCCTTACGGGCGGCACGTTCGGGCAGTTCATCACCGCGCAGACCGCGGCAACGGCTGGCACAGTCGCGATCTCGGCGCTGGCCATGTCAGGCGGAGCGGCCGTCGTCGCACGGCAGTCGATCCTGAAGACCACGCCGACTCTCGAGGCCGTGCCCGAGGGCGGTGGCGAGGGCGCGCAGCCCGGCACCCTCAGCGGCGGCATCGAAGTGCGCGACATCGTCTTCCGCTACGCCCCCGACCTGCCTCCCGTGCTCGACAAGGTGAGCCTCACGGTCAATCCCGGCGAGCAGGTGGCCATCGTCGGCCCATCAGGGTGCGGCAAGACAACGCTCATGCGCATCATCCTCGGTCTCGAGACCGCCGAGTCAGGCGTCATGCTCATCGACGGACGCGATCTCACCGGCCTCGATCGACCTGCCGTGCGACGCCAGATCGGATCGGTGCTGCAGTCGGCCGCACTCCTCCCCGCGAGCATCCGCGAAAACGTCGCGATGGGCCGACCGCTGACCCAAGACCAGATCTGGGAAGCACTCGACGCTGCCTTCGTCGGCAACGACGTGCGCCAACTCGCCATGGGCCTCGATACGCCGGTCTCCGACGGTGGCGGCACCCTCTCGGGCGGTCAGCGGCAGCGCATCCTCATCGCTCGCGCCCTCGCCGGGCGTCCACGCGTACTCGTCCTCGACGAGGCCACGAGCGCACTCGACAATGTCACGCAGGCGGGCATTGTCTCGGCGCTCGACCAACTCAACATCACGCGCCTCGTCGTGGCCCACCGCCTCTCGACGATCCGACACGCTGACCGCATCTTCGTGCTCGAAGACGGTCACCTCGTCGACCAGGGCACCTA
The DNA here is from genome assembly GCA_046095085.1 of Actinomycetota bacterium. Classification (GTDB taxonomy): domain Bacteria; phylum Actinomycetota; class Actinomycetes; order S36-B12; family S36-B12; genus Mxb001. The sequence continues at coordinate 5,780 of JBJTIQ010000226.1, forward strand.
CGACGAACTCGTCAGTCGACCAGGTCCCTTCCGCGAGCTTGCCTCCCGCCAGGAGACGTAGTCCGTGGCCGGCGGGGAAACGTCGTACTCCCTCCTGCTCACGCTCGCACCCGGTGCCGCACGCAGTTGGTCGGGCCTCAGCGGGCCTAGTGGCGAGACGCGTCTGACGGATCGCCCGCTCATGGACGCCCTCGAAGCCGGGGCGCCGCTCGCCTATCTCCTGCAGGTCGGCACCCCGCGCGCAGGTCGTGACGTGCGCGGAGTGCTCGACGTCTTGCACCGCAGGAATCTCCTCGCGTGGGAACTGCGCGATGCTGACGGCTCCGCTGTCGTCACGCTCGCACCCCTCGTACACGACGTTCCCCTTGTCGAGCCGGGCGCGCCGGCCGGCGGTGACCTGCACCTGTCTCGATTCGCGCTCCTGCGCCACGTCGACGGGGCCTGGCTCCTGGAGTCGGGCCGCTCACTGTTGGGCGCGCGGCTTACCGACAAGGCCGCGGCCATGGTCACGGGCGGCGAAGGTCCGCCGGAACTCCGTCAGCTCCTCAGCGCGGGCGGACTGCTCGTTGACAGTGACGTGGATGGGCCGAGTCGCTACTGGGAGTTCCACGATCGCTACTTCGCATCTCGCTCGCGCAGGGACGTCGACCCATCTGGGGGGACGTTCCGGTTCGCCGGAGAGCATGCGCCCGAGCCCTTCGACGGGCCACCTCCTCACCTTGCGGAGGTCGTGCGCCTGCCGGTGTCCGATCCGAGCGATCCCGGCCCGGATCTGTGGGACGTGGTGGAACGCCGGCGCAGCCACGCCGAGATCCCCGACACTCCCGTGAGTCTCGACGCGCTGGGATCTCTCCTGTGGCACACGCTGCGCGTGAAGGAGTTGCGACCCCGCTACCCCGGGCAGGCCAGGTCGTATGACATCGCACTGCGGCCCGTCCCCTCGGGGGGAGGCACTCATTCGATCGGACTCTGGCTGGCCTGCCGCAACGTCGAGGGCCTTGAGCCGGGCGTCTGGTGGTACGACCCCGCACAGCACGCTCTCGCGCGCGTCTGCGACATCACCGAGAGTGTGCACCTCGGCAACACGGCACCGGTCTTCGGCTATCTGCTGAGTCGACATGCGCGCCTGGCGTGGAAGTACGAGCGCATCGCGCACGCTCTCGCGCTCAAGGACTCCGGCGTTATCCTCCACGCTCTGCAACTCAGTGCCACCGCTCTCGGCCTCACGCTGTGCCCCGTCGGATCCGGCCCAGCCTCGGTGATGCTCAATGCCTTTGGTCTCGACGCCGACGACTACGTGCCGGTCGGCGAATTCTGGTTGGCTGTCGCGCCCTAGGCGCGATCAGCCAGGTCGCCCAGGGATCGCCAGACCGCCTCGTCTTCGTGCGTCACCGCGGCAGCAACCCACTCGTCGGCGAGCGCGCTCTGCACGTCGGCGAGCGGGATCACAGCCTGGTTAGCGGGCTCGCGGCGCAGCCAGTCGGGATGGACGCCGGCCCATCGCGCGAGGTCATCAGCGCGTGCGGAGAGGTCGGACGTGCGGCACCACCACGTGCGCTGTGGTGGCAGGGAGCCGATCGCAAGGGCCGACTGACGCCAGTAGCCCATGCCCGCCGTCAGGAAGTCGAGGGGATTGTCGAGGGGCCGGTTGCCGACATCGCCGGCACCGGTCGACTCCGCCCACACCATGTGGTCGTCGCTCACGGTGCCCATCGCCAGGAGCATCCCGGCGAGGGAGCGACACCAGTCGTGCGGCTCGCGCACGGTCGCCACGAAGCGAGCTTCGGGGAACACCGAGGGAAGGCGATCGGCCCAGGTCCACAGGAAGCTGGTGGAGTCGACCTCGGCGTTGCAGCGCTCGTCGCGGCCGACGAGCCACTCGTCCACCTGCTCGCTCGTCATCTCGCCGCGTTGCTGGAGAAGGTGGACCCGGGCGGCCTCGTCCATCTCGAACTCGTGCCGAGCTCGCAGGACTCGGCCGAGCATGCGGGCAATGGATGTCGTCCCGCTCTTGGGCATGCCGCAGCCGATGATGTGAACGCGACGCTGGATGGTGAGGACGATGACA
>JBJTIQ010000227.1:0-5285 GCA_046095085.1 Actinomycetota bacterium
CGGTTCCTGCGGACCCAGTGACGTCTATGCGGTGCGCGAGACGCGCATGACGCGTCTGCGCAGCCAGACACGACGACGGCCATCGGGGTAGAGCCGCAGCCGGGCAAGTTCCCACTTGCCGTATTCGGCGTATTCGGTCAGGACGACTCTGGCCTTGTCGCGCGACGTGCCGCGGGGGAGGGAGACCTCGCGATACTCATAGGTCGCGGACACGTCCCTCCTCCTCGCCTACCGTAGGTCGACCCGCTCCCGTGTGGCCGACACCTCATCCAATGCCGACCGTATCTCGTCGGGCAAGGTCACGGACTCGGATTCCAGGGCCGTGCGCAGGTGATGGACGGTCCGGGCGCCGATGACCACCGATGTCACCTCCGGGCGATCGCGCACCCACGCGAGCGACACCTCGGCCGGTGTGACGTCAAGGCCCTGTGCCGCTGCCACGACCCCTTCGACCACGCGGCGTCCGTGATCGTCGAGGAGCCGGCGTACGCCCGGACCGTGCTTCTCGCCGGCACCGCGCGAGTCGGGGGGCGTGCCGTGGCGGTACTTACCGGTGAGCACCCCGTAGCCGAGCGGTGCGCACGCGAGCACGCCGAGGCCGTGGGCCCGGGCAGCCGGGAAGATCTCAGCCTCGGCCTCGCGCATGACGAGTGAGTAGGCCGTCGCGGTGGCGGCAAGTGGCCGGTGGTGAGGCGGGCGCGCGGCACAAACGGCCGCCGTGCCGACCTGCCAACCGCGCGTGAAGGCGATGCCCGAATAGTGCACGCGCCCGGACATGACGGCCACGCCCATGGCGTCGAGTGCCTCGTCGATCGGGGTGGCGTCGTCCCAGGCGTCCAGTAGCCACAGGTCGATATGGCCGGCGCCCAGACGCGACAGGGATGCATCGAGGGTGGCGAGCAGATGCTGACGGGATGTATCCACGGGACGCCGTGACTGACCTCCGGTGCCCGCGCGCGTGACGACGAAGCACTCGTCGCGCAGGCCCGGATCGGAGACGACCTTGCCTAGCAGGGACTCGACGGCCCCGTCGGCGTGCGCGTCGCTGGTCTCGATGAGCGACCCGCCCGCGTCGACGAAGGCGTGCACCATGTCGTCGGCGTCGCCCGGGTCCATGCCTCGGCCCCAGGTGACGGTGCCAAGGCCGAGCCGGCTCACCATCGCACCTGTCGAGCCCAGCGGACGCCGCTCCACGGACGTCAACCTAGCGAGACAGCGGGGTGGATAGGCTCGCCTGACACGCGGGCGAGGAGGACACATGCGGCTGGGACTCAACCTGGGCTACTGGGGTGCCGGCAACGATGCCGACAACCTCGCACTCGCGCGCGAGGCGGATCGTCTCGGCTACAGCGTCGTCTGGGCGGCCGAGGCCTACGGTTCCGATGCGGCAACGGTCCTCAGCTGGGTGGCCGCGCAGACCGAGCAGATCGACGTCGGATCAGCCGTCTTCCAGATCCCGGGCCGCACTCCCGCCAATACCGCCCTGCCGGCCGCGACGCTCGACACGCTGTCAGGCGGCCGATTCCGCCTGGGCTTGGGCGTGTCCGGCCCCCAGGTGTCGGAGGGCTGGCACGGCGTTCGCTTCGACAAGCCCCTGGCGCGCACCCGCGAATACGTCGCCATCATTCGCAAGGCCCTGGCGCGCGAGCGGCTCACCTTCGAGGGCGAGTTCTTCACGCTCCCGCTGCCCGATGGCCCCGGCAAGGCGCTCACCCTCACGGTGCACCCCGTGCGCGACCGTATCCCGATCTACCTCGCGGCGGTCGGGCCGAAGAACCTCGAGCTCGCGGGCGAGATCGCCGACGGGTGGCTGGCGATCTTCTACTCGCCGGAGTTCGCTCCCGAGTTGTTGTCGCAGATCGCGGCGGGTCGGGCGAAGGTCGGCCAGACACTGGCCGGCTTCGACATCGTGCCGACCGTGCCCGTGGTGATCGGCGACGACCTCGAGGCCTGCGCCGGACCCGTGCGTGCCTACTCCGCGCTCTACATCGGGGGGATGGGTTCGCGCGAGAAGAACTTCTACAACGCCCTGGCCGTGCGCATGGGCTACGCCGACGCGGCGGCCGAGGTGCAGGACCGCTACCTCGGCAAGGACTACGTCGGTGCCGCCGGCGCCGTGCCGCTCGACTTCATCGACCGTACGTCGCTCATCGGGCCGCGTGATCGCATCCGCGATCGGCTTGCCGCGTTCGCTGATTCCGGGGTCACCACGCTGACCGTCGCCGTCTACGCCGGCCCGCTCGAAGAGCGCATCGCCACGGTGCGGGCCATGCCCGAGCTCCTCGTCGAGGCGGGCCTGGCGGAGTGAGCTGGTTCGAGGCGATCGTCCTCGGGGTGGTCCAGGGGCTCACCGAGTTCCTCCCCATCTCCTCGAGTGCGCACATCCTCGTGCTGTCCCAGATCTTCGGCTGGGGTGATCCGGGAGCGGCGTTCACGGCGGTCACTCAGATCGGCACCGAGGCGGCGGTCATCGTCTTCTTCCGTCATGACATCGCGCGCATCATCAGCACGTGGGCGCGATCCCTCGTGCACCCGGCCCTGCGACGCGAGCACGACGCCAAGATGGGGTGGTACGTGATCCTCGGCACGATCCCCATCGCGGTCCTGGGATTGACGTTCGCCGACCAGATCGAGACCGTGGCCCGCAACCTGTGGCTGACCGCGGCCATGCTCGCCGGTTTCGGCATCGTGCTGGGAGTATGCGACGCCCTGGGGCGTCGTACGCGCACGATCGCCAGCCTGGGTGCGCGGGACGCCACCCTCTTTGGATTCGCCCAGGCGCTGGCTCTGATTCCCGGGGTGTCGCGGTCGGGAGCGACCATCTCGATGGGCCTTGCCCTCGGCTACACCCGCGAGGCGGCAACGCGCTACGCCTTCCTGCTCGCCATTCCGGCGGTCCTGGCCTCCGGGCTCTACGAGGCGACCAAGATCGGCGACGACGCGAGCCCGGAGTGGGGTGCCACGATCGTGGCCACCCTCATCGCCTTCGTGGTCGGCTACGCCGTTATCGCCTGGCTGCTGCGATACCTGCAGACACGGTCATTCCTGCCGTTCGTCGTCTACCGGCTGGCGCTGGCCGCCCTCATCGTGGTGCTCCTGGCCACCGGGGTGCTCGTGGCCTAGAGCCAGCCGGACTTCTTGAATCCCCGGTACAGCACGAAGCAGAGGGTGCCCATGATGGCGAGAACGGTCGGGTAGCCGTAGGCCCAATGCAGCTCGGGCATGTCGTCGAAGTTCATGCCGTAGATCCCGGCGATGCACGTGGGCACGGCGATGATCGCGGCCCAAGCCGAGATCTTGCGCATGTCGCCGTTCTGCTGCAGGTCCTGGCGGGCGGTCGCAGCCATGAGCATGGTCATCAGCGTCGAGTCGAAGCCATCCACCATGTCGTTGGCACGCAGGATGTGGTCGCCGATGTCACGGAAGTAAGGCACGAGCGGCTCGGGCAGGTCGCCGGCGTCACCTCGCGCCAGGCGCATGGCTTCCACGGCCAGGGGGCGAACGGCGCGACGCATCTCGATGTTCTCGCGATTGAGGCGATAGATGCGGGTGGCGGCGTCGGCCGGCCGGGCGGAGAAGACCTGCTGCTCGATCTCCTCGATGTCGGATTGGATGGCGTCGCCGACCTCGAGGTACTGGTCGACGGCGACGTCCGCCACGGCCCAGAAGACCGACATCGGCCCGAGCGCCGCCACTGTCGGGTTCTCGTCGAGCCGGCGACGGGCGAGATCGGGCTCGAGTCCGTGCCCGTGCCACACGCTGATCGCGTAATCAGTGCCGATGAAGCAGGCAATCTGGCCGGTCTCGACATCGGATGTCTCGTCCACCCACTCGAGGACCTTCAGTAGGGCGAAGAGATGGTCGTCGGTGTATTCGAGCTTCGTGCGCTGCTGCGCTGATGTGCTGTCATCCACGAGGAGTGGATCGAGCCCGAAGGCGTCAGCGACGAGTCGAATGTCACCGGGAGCCGCGTCGGGCAGGGTGAACCAGACGTAGCCGCCCTGCTTCTTGGCCGACTCCACGACCTCGTGCAACTGACTGCGCGCCGCATCGGGGGAGGCTGGATCGATGGAGACACCCGAGTCCGGCACGCGGACGCCGTCGCGGTAGACGCCCATGCAGCGGATCATGTTCCCTCCATTGGTCGTGCCCTTCACCGTGCGGTGCCATCTCGCATTGTGGCAGCGCCTCGCTACCCTGAGCGTCGTGGCTACGGTGATTCTCGTCCGGCATGGCAGAACACCGGCGAACGTTCAGGGCGTGTTGGCCGGATGGACGCCCGGTGTGAGCCTCGATGAGACCGGTCGTGAGCAGGCTCGTGGCGCTGCTGCCCGGCTCGAGCCGGTTCGGCTCAGCGCCGTCGTCTCGAGCCCGCTGGAGCGCACCTGGGAGACCGCATCCGAGGTCCTCGCTGCTCAGCCCCGCCCGGTCGAGCTGCACATCGACGAGCGGGTGGGCGAGGCCCACTATGGCGATTGGACCGGCTGCGCGCTGAAAGACCTGTCGAAGGATCCCATGTGGAAGGTCGTGCAGGGTCATGCGAGCGCCGCGGTGTTCCCTGGCGGCGAGTCGCTTCCGGCCATGCAAGCGCGGGCTGTCGACGCCGTGCGCGAGTGGAATGCGCGCCTCGGCGACAAGGCTGTCTACGCGCTCGTGAGCCACGGCGATGTCATCAAGGCGATCCTCGCCGACGCCCTGGGAATGCATCTCGATCACTTCCAGCGCAGCGGGATCGATCCCGCGTCCGTGTCGGTCGTGCACTACACCTCGCTGCGACCCTTCGTGCTCCGGGTCAACGACATGGCCAGCGACCTGTCGTCGCTGAATCGGCGTTCCTCGCGCAAGCGCTCCCGCGACGCTGCCGTTGGCGGCGGTGCGGGCGAAGCCTAGGTAGGCTGACCTGGTGACGCGCCGCATCCTGACGTTCGATGCGCCCCGCCGCTTCATCTCGGGCACGGTCGGCATGCCGGGCGAGCGCACGGTCTACCTCCAGGTGGCGCAGGGGAGCGACCTCGCGACGGTGTCGCTGGAGAAGTCCCAGGTTGCCCTGCTCGCTGATCGCCTCGACGAGTTGCTGGACGAAGCCGGCGCTTCGAGCGCGATCCTGGCCGATTACAACGAGCCGCTCGCCGTGCCCTTCGCGGAGGAATTCCGGGTGGGCGCCCTGGCGAGGGGGTGGGACCCGACGCTCGGGCGCGTCGTGGTCGAGGCCCACGCGCTGATGGAGGACCGCGAGGCGGCCGAACTCGGCGATGACGACGACAGCGCGGCCGACACGCTGCGGA